>CBFDBW010000286.1:0-4215 GCA_965603145.1 uncultured Syntrophobacterales bacterium | reverse complement strand
CGTTCAGCATGGAGGAGGATTTGAACGACTGGGTGCAGTGGAACTTGGAGCGCGACCTGCTGATCTAACACCGCTAGGCCTACTCCGCGCTTGAGAACATGCATGCCAGCTGTCTGGGCCTCAGTAAGCAGCAAGGTTGGCACCGGCGAGAGGGACTAGAGTTGGAAAGACCGATTGTTGAAATGACCGAACCCGTCTGGCCTGCCTTTTGCATTACCCTTCTGCTCTGAACTGTTGATTAGAAAACCATCCTTATTGCGCGACACACAGCGGAACTGAAAGTCCACCATCTGGCTGAAGAGTGTGGAGGACTTCTGCTTCCACCTTCAGAACCGGAGTTGAGTTATGGCCCGTATTGATGCTTTTTTCAAGTTGATGCATGAACAGAAAGCATCCGACCTACATCTGGTGGCAGGGCAGCAGCCCGCTTTGCGAATCCAAGGCGAAATGGAGCGAGTCAAATTCAAAGTACTTGACAACGATGAACTCAAGGGGATGCTCTATGAGATTACACCGGAGGAGAAGATAAAGACCTTTGAGGAAACCGGGGACGTGGACTTTGCCTATGAAATACCCGGACTAGCCAGATACCGCTCTAACTTTTTCCAACAGAATTTTGGCATTGGGGCGGTATTTCGTGAAATACCCAGTGAAATTTTGTCGGTGGAGGAGCTGGGTCTTCCTCCGGTGGTGGCTAAACTGGCCATGCTGCCCAGGGGGTTGGTGTTGGTAACCGGACCCACCGGAAGTGGCAAATCCACCTCGCTTGCAGCCATTATTGATGAGTCAAACGAAAAGCGAAAGGATCATATCATCACCATCGAGGACCCTATAGAATTTGTCCATAAGAGCAAGAGCTGCATCGTGAACCAGCGGGAAGTGGGGATACACACAAAATCGTTTGCTTCGGCGCTGCGCGGTGCTTTGCGTGAGGATCCTGATATTATTCTGGTGGGCGAGCTGCGTGATCTGCAGACCATCTCTTTGGCCATCGAGGCCGCTGCAACCGGACATCTGGTGTTTGCTACCCTCCATACCACCAGCGCGGCGAAGACTGTGGATCGGATTGTCGAAGTATTTCCAGCCGAGCAGCAGGCGCAGATACGCTCCACCCTCGCCGACGGCATTCGGGCGGTGGTTGCGCAAAACCTGCTCAAGAGAATAGATATTTCTGGGCGCATTGTTTGTCCGGAAATATTAATTGCCACACATGCGGTACGAGCCTTGGTACGTGAGAACAAGACCTATCAGATACCCACGGCCATCCAGACCGGGAAAAAATATGGCATGCAGTCGTTGGACGATTCAATCATGACTCAGTTGAAGTCAAACCGGATCAGTCCCGACGAAGCCTATATGAAGTGTGATGATAAGGAGAAGTTCCGGCCATTCTTGCGGAGTGCACCTACCGACTTCACTGAGGTTTAGTGGCTGTCCGGACCGCGGTTCGAAAGGGGTCGGTTGTATGTTGGCTTTTGGCTCTGGACTCCAGAAAGAATCTAAAATCAACGGTTATTGTGGGCTTCAGGGTCGCCACTGTTATTTGGTTGCTCCGATGGAGTGCACCTTGGTGGCGGACTATTTTGCTGAGGTAAACTCGTAAAGGAAACTGGTATGCGCAAGAGAGAGGTAGATCATCTTCTTCGCAAGATGCTGGATTTTCATGAAAATGTCTCTGACCTAATTGTTACGGTAGAACGTCCTTTCCAGGTGGAATCCGACGGGGAACTAATGGCAGTTCCCATGGATGTGCAGATTGATAACTTGACGCCTTTTCAGACCGAGACCTTTGCTTTGAACCTGTTGGGAGGTGATCGACGCAATGTAGAAGCCCTGCTATCCGAGGGTTCTTGCGATCTTTCCTACCACCTGCCTGGTAAAGCCCGCTTTCGGGTCAATGTCTTTTCTCAGCGGGGCTATTTTTCGGTGGTCATGCGCAAGTTGGAAACACGGATTCCCAGTGTCGAGGATCTCAAGTTGCCGGAGGTATTCAAACAAATGGCCCATGAGAGAAACGGCATAATTTTTGTCACCGGGGCAACAGGTAGCGGTAAGTCCACCTCGCTGGCAGCTACGCTAAATGAGGTCAACGATCTCCGGCCGGTGCACATTGTGACCCTGGAAGATCCTGTCGAGTTTGTCCACCATCACCGGAAGGCCACTTTTAACCAACGGGAAATGGGGACCGATTTTGATACATTTGCCAGCGGTCTTAGGGCGTCGCTGCGCCAGGCTCCCAAAGTCATCCTGGTGGGCGAGATGCGTGATCGAGAAACTGTAGAGATTGGGCTCAGCGCCGCAGAAACGGGCCACCTGGTGCTCACCACACTTCACACGGTGGATGCCGGTCAAACCATAAACCGTATCTTGGGTATGTTCGACACCGAAGAAGAGAAGCAGATAAGAATTCGTCTGTCCGATGCCGTTCGCTACGTGGTGTGCCAGCGTCTCCTTCCTCGAGAGGGTGGCGGTCGAGTGGCGGCCTTTGAGATAATGGGCAAAGATATCCGAATCAAGGAAATCATCCTTGATGGTGAGAGTGAGAATAAGACTTTCTATGAGGTCATCGAGAGCAATCGGGCATTCGGATGGTCCACTTTTGATGACTCTATTTTGGAGCTTTTCCAGGAAGGTCAGATAAGCCATGATACTGCCATGGCATATGCTTCCAAAAAGGCCATTATGAGACGCGGTATAGACCGGATCAAAGCCGCTCGCGGTGAAAAGGTGACCGACATTGAAGGCCTTGAAGTAGACAGAGGATACGGGACCCCGGGGTAAAACTAAAAAGTAGACATACAAAATACGGTCAACCCGGGCCGGAGGGTGACGCACAGTGAGAATACAGTGCAATCATTGCCAGGCTGTTTTCAACGTGCCTGATGAAAAGATGCCCAGGGACAGGCAATTCAAGGCGACCTGCAGCAAATGCAGACGTACCATTATTGTTGAGCCGCAAGGAGCCTCCGGAGGCAAGGGAGCTACAATTGGCGTCGACGTCTCTCTTGCAGAGGTTGCTGATGCGCCTACGGCCATTGAGGCTGATCTCGATATGACCAGCGATTATGACTCTCCTCTTGAGGTTCTCGAGGAAGGTGCCATGAGCGCTCTTGTCTGTGTGGATGAACCCGAGCGGCTCAAGGCTGTGAAAGAAGCACTTGAAGACTTGAACTACTACGGCAGTGTGGCTTCCTCAGTAAAAGAGGCACTCAGTAAGCTCCGGTATAATCAATATGATCTAGTGATGCTGGATGAAGAATTCTGTGGGGAGAGTGCTGACAACAATACCATACTACGCTATCTGCAGCCCATGCCCATGTCCACTCGCAGGAACATCTTTTTGATGCTGGTTAGTAATCAAATCAGAACCTTGGACAACCTGCTGGCATTTGCCAAGAGTGTCAATGCCGTGATCAATGTCAGTGATATTCAGAAAGTGAAACTCGTACTTGAACGTGCTATGGCCGACCACCGGCGTTTTTATAAAGTGTATAAGGATCTAGTCCAGGTAATTGGCATCCACTGATTCTACTGGAGTGGAGTGCCAAACCTCTCTCCACGGTCTCCCCCTGAGATTACTGAGCAGTTTTGTCGCTTGGAGGAAGCGTTAGGACAGGTGGATGTAAAGGAGCTAGCACATCGAGATATTGAACATTCGGATTTAAGAGTGGTGCAGTAAGATGCTAACATCGAGTTATATTGCCAGTTGCCTCTGCCAGCTGGATACATGTTCCTTCCCTGATTTTCTTGACACTGATTTGGCGAGAGCTTATAAGTAGCTGTACACAAGGGGACGTAGCTCAGCTGGGAGAGCGCAGCGTTCGCAACGCTGAGGTCGTGGGTTCGAATCCCATCGTCTCCACCAATGAGTGGTAACCGCGGCCGTGACCGCGGTTTTTCTTATCTTCATCGGGGCCACCAAACAGGGATCACTATTTTTCATTGAGGGTTGCAATGAGGCAAACGGCAATAGCTATGTTGGCTCTCGTTGTTTTATTGAGCATGGCCAGTTTTCCCGCAAAGGTCTCCGGTGCCACTGATGAGTATGGGTCGCTGGAGTTTTTTCTGGATCAATCCCTGAAGCGCGAAAAAGATCCCGAGAAACGAGCCGAAATTCTCAATCGTTACATGATAAAGGCCCTGGGATTGGTATATCAACAGAATCAAGAACTCATTCGCCTTCAGCAGCAGATCTTGAATGCTACCAAAGAGCTC
>CBFDBW010000285.1:0-4222 GCA_965603145.1 uncultured Syntrophobacterales bacterium | reverse complement strand
AAGCGCATAGCGCATGGCTCATAGCGTGTTCTCCAATATATTTTCTCGGTATCATATTTTATATGGATTCTTAAAATATTCCTTGAACTCTCCCATTGACGGATTAGCAGCATTAAATTGTCTCAATCTCAGACGCTATGCTCTTTGCGCTATGCGCTTTGCGCGTCAATAGACTTCCAGCCTCTGTTCTTTCAGATCCCGTATTTTATCCCGTAAACGAGCAGCTTCTTCGAATTCTAGCTTTTCGGCTGCCTCTTTCATCTGGTTCTCCAACCCTGCAATGTACTGATCCAGCTCTTCAACCGTCTTATACTCAACCGTTTCTTCCTGCACGGCCGCTACGGTAACATAGTCACCCTCATACACGGAGTCCAGGATATTATGTATTTCCTTTCTAATGGTTTCCGGTGTGATCCCATGTGTTTCATTGTATTCCGCCTGGAGCCGACGTCTCCTGTTAGTCTCCTCCACAGCCCTCTCCATGGATCGGGTGATCTCACTGCCGTATAAAACCACCTCTCCAGCCACATTCCGCGCTGCCCTGCCGCACGTCTGGATGAGGGATCTTTCCGAGCGCAAAAATCCCTCTTTATCTGCATCGAGTATGGAAACCAGCGAAACCTCTGGAATATCGAGACCCTCACGGAGCAAATTTATGCCAACCAGTACATCGAAGCGACCGAGTCGCAGATCCCTAATTATCTCCACGCGCTCGATGGTGTTGATGTCAGAGTGTAGATAGCGAACTTTAATCCCCAGGTCTGTCAGGTATTCGGTGAGATCCTCGGCCATTCTTTTGGTCAAGGTGGTGACCAGAACTCTTTCGTTGCGTTCTGCTCGCAGGCGGATTTCCGCTACCAGATCGTCAACTTGATGTTCTGCCGATCGCACGCTGATTTTCGGATCCATGAGTCCGGTGGGTCGGATAACCTGCTCCACCACAACTCCCTGGGCCTTCTGGAGCTCATAGTCTGCCGGGGTAGCCGATACGTAGATAACCTGAGGCACCACCTCCTCAAATTCTTCAAACGACAGGGGTCGGTTGTCCAGGGCAGAAGGCAGACGAAAGCCGTACTCTACCAGATTAAGCTTGCGAGAGCGGTCTCCACGATACATCCCCCGAAGCTGGGGCACTCCAATATGGCTTTCATCGATAAAGAAAAGGCTATCTTCAGGATAGTAATCCAACAAACAAGGCGGCGGTTCTCCGGGATGACGGCCGGTAATATGGCGCGAGTAGTTCTCGATGCCCGTGCAATAGCCCAACTCCTGGAGCATCTCAAGGTCGAAGCGGGTCCGCTCCTCCAATCTCTGGGCCTCCAAGAGCTTTCCTTCCTTCCTCACTTCAATTAGCCTCTCTTCCAGTTCTACCTGGATCGCTTCAATGGCCTGTGCCCGCATCGACTTCGTTGTGACGTAATGGCTGGCCGGGTAAACCGCAAGGCGCGATAGCTCTTGAGTCGCTTTACCCCAGAGTGGATCAATTTCGAGTATGCGCTCTACCTCGTTTCCAAAAAACTCAATGCGCACCGCTCGCGCTTCCTCATACGCGGGGAAGACTTCCACCACATCCCCCCGCACCCTGAAGGTACCTCGATGGAAATCCATATCATTGCGCTGATAGTGAATCTCCACCAACTTTCTCAGCACTTTGTCCCGCGCAATCTGCTGCCCCTTGTCAAGATGGAGCAGCAAGCCCTGGTAAGCTTCAGGGGAACCCAGTCCGTAAATGCAGGATACACTGGCAACAATTATAACGTCACGACGCTCAAGCAATGAACGTGTTGCTGAGTGCCGCATTTTGTCAATTTCTTCATTGATGGAGGCGTCTTTGGCGATATACGTGTCTGTCTGGGGAAGGTAGGCCTCAGGCTGGTAGTAGTCGTAGTAGGAGACGAAGTACTCCACCGCGTTTTCGGGAAACAGTCTGTTGAATTCCCCATAAAGCTGGGCCGCCAGTGTTTTATTGGGAGCAATCACCAGGGTAGGCTTCTGGACCTTAGCTATGGTGTTGGCCATGGTAAAAGTCTTGCCCGAACCGGTGACTCCCAACAGCACCTGGTGCTTGAGGCCGCGTTCCAGCCCGTCCACCAGAATGTCTATGGCCGAGGGTTGATCACCACGTGGTTCCAAGTCTGTTACCAAGCGAAAAGTTTTCATTACGCTTTCCCACTCCTCTTATCCTGTCTACAGATTGTAAATTGTAATTCCGAAATCTAAAATCCGCAATCCGAAATCCCTCTTACCTTTTTATCCATTGAATACTCCTCCATGGCGCAATATAATGTTGCGGTTGAATGGATGAGATCAAAAACTCGAAAGGAGCTGCGATTATGTCCGCGAATGATTCCGCCCCTTCCGCTCACTTTATCAAGAAAATCATCGAGGACGACTTGGAGACAAACAAGTACGACGGCCGAGTCATGACCAGATTCCCGCCTGAACCAAACGGTTATCTACATATTGGACACGCCAAGTCAATCTGTCTCAATTTCGGCCTTGCAGAAGAGTATCGCGGCCTTTGTAACCTGCGCTTTGATGATACCAACCCCACGAAAGAAGAGGTTGAATATGTGGAATCGATCAAAGAGGATGTCCGCTGGCTCGGATTTGATTGGGGCGACAGGCTTTACTACGCCTCGGACTACTTTGAACAACTCTACCAGTATGCGGTGCAATTAATTAAGGATAACAAGGCCTATGTGGATAGTTTAAGTGCAGAGGAAATCAAGGAGTACCGCGGAACCTTGACGGAACCTGGTAAAGCGAGCCCCCATCGCAACCGTCCGGTTGAGGAAAATCTGGATCTATTTGAGCGCATGCGGGCAGGTGAATTCGAGGATGGCACCTATGTACTCAGGGCAAAAATCGATATGGCCTCTGGAAATCTGAACATGCGGGATCCGGTTATGTACCGCATTCTTCATGCGGAGCACCACCGCACTGGCGACAAGTGGTGCCTGTACCCAATGTATGACTGGGCCCACGGCCTCTCTGATTCCATTGAAGGAATCACCCATTCAATCTGCACCCTGGAGTTTGAAGATCACCGTCCCTTGTACGATTGGTTCCTGGAGCAGTTGAAAGTCTATCAGCCGCAACAAATAGAGTTTGCGCGGCTCAACCTGACCCACACCGTAATGAGTAAACGAAAGCTTTTGCGCTTGGTGCATGATGACCATGTCAGTGGCTGGGATGATCCGCGCATGCCAACCATATCTGGCCTCAGGAGACGCGGCTATACGGCGGAGTCAATACGGGAGTTTTGCGAGCGTATCGGTGTGGCGAGAAAGGACAGCGTGGTAGACATAAAATTACTCGAGTACTGTATCCGCGAGAATTTGAACAAGTATGCTCCTCGCGTTCTGGGTGTTTTGCGGCCGCTGCGCCTTATCATCGACAACTATCCCGAAGACCAGGTGGAGGAGTTGGAGGCCATTAACAATCCTGAAGATCCTTCCATGGGAACACGCACGGTTCCATGCTCACGGGTGCTCTATATCGAAAGAGAGGATTTCCGTGAGGATGCACCGAAAAATTGGTTCCGGTTGGCTCCCGGTCGAGAGGTGCGGCTGCGCTACGGCTATTATATTACCTGCGTAGACGTGGTGAAGGACGACAACACCGGAGAAGTGCTGGAACTGCGCTGCACCTACGATCCGGAAACTCGAGGCGGATGGTCCACGGACGGGCGCAAGGTGAGGGGAACTTTGCACTGGGTTTCGGCTGCCCACGCCATCAATGCCGAAGTGCGACTTTACGACCACCTTTTTCTAAAATCCAACCCCGAAGAGGTGGCGGATGGTGTTGATTTCCAAAGCAACATTAATCCCAATTCACTGGAGATTTTGAAGTCATGCAAACTCGAGCCATCCCTGGCTCAGGCGACCCCGGGGAGTCGCTATCAGTTTGAAAGACTGGGATACTTCAACGTTGATACCTACTCTTCCGAAGAAAATCTGGTTTTCAATCGTACGGTTACCCTGAGGGACACGTGGGCGAAGATTGAGAAAAAACAGCAGGCAGGAACTTAGTCAGCGGGCAGTGATAAACTGCGAGACGAGCAAGACTGGCGAGACGGTTATCAATGAATGCCTTTTTCACCCAACTTCCCGTCTCGCTCGACCTCACGTCTCGCCGCTATCGCACTATGGGCTCGGTGGCTTGACTCGCCAGCGTGTGCCATCAGGTTTATCTTCCACACTGATGGACATCGCCGACA
>CBFDBW010000284.1:0-4241 GCA_965603145.1 uncultured Syntrophobacterales bacterium | reverse complement strand
CGAAATCCGAAATTACTTCCCCATGCTCCATGCTAGCGCCTAGCGCAAAGCGCCTAGCCCCTGCGCTTTATTGCATTTTCTTGGGCTATCGGGTATGGTAAGCGTGCAGATTTGGCCCGCTGGATGCGGCCAAGCAAATCCAGTTATCGAAGCTAAGAAAATTAGAGGGTTTAGGGATCCAGGAATTGAAGATATTGACACAGAACATCTACCATAGACTTTCCCAATTCCTTAATTCCTCAATTTCTTAGAGGGAGGTTTTTATATGCTGGAGATAAATGACCTGTGGGTAGACGTCAATGGCGAGCAAGTACTCAAGGGCGTCAACCTAACCATCCCAAGCGGAGAAACCCACATCCTTTTCGGCAAAAACGGCTCGGGCAAATCTTCGCTGCTCATGACCATCATGGGCTTCCGTCGTTACAAAGTACGGCAGGGGCGGCTTTCATTCAAAGGGCAGGATATCACCACCATGCCCATTGACCAGAGGGCAAAGATGGGAATTGGCCTGGCCTTCCAGCGACCACCAAGTATCCGAGGTGTAAAGACCCGCGACGTTTTCAACATTTGCAACAGCAACTCCGTCTCATGCGACGAACTGGCAGGCAAGTTCGAATTCTCAGGACTTATGGAACGGGAACTCAATGTAGGCTTTTCCGGTGGAGAGATGAAGAAATCAGAGCTATTACAGTTGCTCCTCCAGGACCCTGAGTTGGTGATGCTTGACGAACCTGAATCCGGCGTAGACCTGGAAAACCTGGAAATCCTCGGCAAGGCCATCAATAAGCTTCTGCAAAAGTATCTTTGGCGGACTCGGGCCAAATCCGGCCTGGTCATCTCTCATCTAGGTTTCATTCTCAACTATATCGAAGCAGACGCCGGCTACGTGTTGCTGGACGGCAGCATTCACTGCCGCGGCAATCCACGCGAACTGTTCAAGGGAATCCAGCGACACGGATATCGGGAGTGTATTCAATGTCAGAGGTGAGGAGAAACCGCGCTGCGCAGGCCAAGGACAAGAAAGCTGCCTTTGGCACAGACGTCGACCTGCTTCAATACCAGCTTCTCGCTAACCATGAGGGTGATCCTCTGGACCTGGAAGCTTTGACCCAAGAGGACCGCGACAAAATTTTCCAGTCAGGCGTCGACCTCGAGGAGAAGGGTCGCGCCGGGACCTTCCTCCAGGCCGACCACCGTATTGTCCATTGTGCTGTTAAGCAGCCAGGGCTAGAAGTCCTGCCCATGGCCCAGGCCCTGGAGGAGTATTCCTGGCTGGAGGATTATTACTGGCAGGCCGTGGACGTGGACGCCGATAAGTATACGGCACAAGCTGAACTGCATTTTCAAAACGGCTACTTTATCCGAGCTCTGGAGGGGCAGCGGATTACAACTCCCATTCAGGCCTGTCTCTATATGAAACATGAGAATACGGCGCAAAATGTCCACAACATTATAATCGCCGAAGAAGGATCGGAACTCAACATTATCACCGGCTGTGCCACCGCCCCTCATTTGCAATCAGGTATCCATATAGGTATCTCCGAATTCTATGTCAAACGCGGAGCAAAACTCACCTTCACCATGATCCACGATTGGGCTGAAGAAGTAATGGTTCGGCCCCGATCTGGCATCGTGGTAGAAGAGGATGGTCTGTTTCTGTCCAATTACGTCTGCTTGAAGCCTGTTCGCTCGCTGCAGATGTACCCGACCACCCGTCTCACCGGTCCTGGTGCCGTGGCACGTTTCCATTCTATTCTTGTGGCTCCGCCTGGGTGTGAACTTGACACGGGCGCCCGAGTGGTGCTGGAAGCCTCCCACACCCGGGCCGAAATAATTTCGCGGACGATTACAACGGGCGGGGTTATCAAAGCCAGAGGACACCTCAAGGGATTGAAGCCGGATGTCAAAGCCCACCTGGAATGCCACGGGCTCATCCTTGCTGAGGAAGGCACCATTCACGCTATCCCAGAGTTGGAAGCACATACGGCTGGGGCGGAGATGTCGCACGAGGCGGCAGTGGGTAAGATAGCTGAAGAGGAGATCGAGTACCTGATGGCCCGGGGACTCACTGAAGAAGAAGCTATCGCAACTATTGTCAGAGGCTTCCTGAATGTACAGATCGAAGGTTTACCGCCTGAGCTTCAGGCGAAAGTGGACCAAGCCATTGAAGAAAGTGAAATGAGTATGCTGTGAAGCAGCTTTCAACGCTCAGCTGCCAGAAAGATAATGCGAGGCGGGAGGTCGAGTAGAAAAAGCCAAATGCTTTCTATACCTTCCATAACTAATTTCTCGTCTCGCTCTTCAAGGCGCCATGAGCGCACCTCAACCCCCCAGCCTCTTTGTGATAAAATCCAACCATGACCCATTATCGTATTCTACTTCCCTATTTCCGGCGCAACCTGGGCATCCTTGCCATCGGCGTCAGCTCGCTGCTGATAGTCGATCTGTTGCAGCTTTTCATTCCACGCGTCATCAAGCTGGCTGTGGATGATCTCACCCGCTACCAGGCTACCAGCGCCAGATTGTTATCTTATGCCGGGATGGTTCTGGCCTTGGCCCTGGGCATCGTCGTGTTCCGCTTTGTCTGGAGACGGTGCCTGTTTGGCCATTCGCGCCAAGTTGAGGAGGCTTTGCGAAATCGTCTATTCGCCCACTTGCAGACTCTCTCTTTTTCCTACTTCGACCGGGCTAACACCGGTGACCTTATGGCTCACGCCACCAACGACGTTCAGGCGGTACAACTGGCCGCTGGCATGGGGTTGGTGGCCCTCACCGATACCCTCGTCCTGGGGACCGCTGCAATTGGCTTCATGCTCTATATCAACCCTAGCCTGACTCTGATTGCCCTGTTACCCATGCCTTTCATTGCTCTTTTTGCTCGGACCATCAGCAAGATTTTCTATGAGCGCTTTCAAAAGGTTCAGGCCTCGTTCTCTCAACTAACAGAGCGGGCCAGGGAGAATCTTGCCGGCATTCGTACCATCAAAGCCTATACCCAGGAAACCGCAGAAATCAAACGCTTTGATCAAACTGGCCAGAATTATATTGCTGCAAATCTCCGCATGGTAAAAATCAGTGGCTTGTTCTCCCCCATGAGTCTCATATTTACGAACTTAAGTATGGCCCTGGTCCTCGTCATCGGTGGTAAGCTTACCATCCTTAACACCATATCCGTTGGAGATTTTGTTGCCTTCAACAGCTATCTGCTCCTCCTCACCTGGCCCATGATGGCCCTTGGTTGGATGATAAATCTGTTCCAGCGGGGCTCGGCTTCTCTGGGGCGTATTCAAGCAATTTTGAACACCTCTTCTGAAGCTGCTGAGATATTGGAGGTACCTAAAAAATCCCTTACCCAGGGCGACATTGAAAGCCGGAGTCTTACCTTTACGTATCCCGGCTCCAATCTCCCGGCCCTGGAGGATATTAATCTAAGCATCAAACCTGGACAATTAGTGGGAATCGTTGGCCGTACCGGTGCAGGTAAAAGCACTCTGTGCCAGCTATTACCTCGCCTCTACGACACCCCCCCAGGACAGCTTTATTTGGAGGGTGAGGATATTCATCGCTGGCCTTTAGATAAACTACGCCGAGCCATCGCCGTAGTGCCTCAGGATCCATTTATCTTTGCTGACACCGTACGCGCCAACATGTGTTTTGGAAATCCTGATGCAAGTACTGACGAGATGATCAAGGCCGCTGAAGCCGCACATTTACTGGACGAGATCCTCGCTCTGCCCCACCAGTTCGACACCATCCTGGGAGAACGCGGAGTCACCCTTTCAGGCGGCCAAAAACAGCGACTGACCCTTGCCAGGGCGCTCATACTGTCCACACCGTTGCTCATTCTCGACGACTGCTTCTCTTCAGTGGATCTCGAGACAGAGCTTGCCATTCTGGCTAATCTCAGACATTACCTGAAAGCCAGGACTACCCTCATAGCCTCACACCGCTTGGAGGCCATGAGGGCTGCTGATGTGATTTTTGTCCTCGAGTGGGGTCACCTGCGAGAGCAGGGAAGCCACGATCAACTTCTTGCACAAAAGGGAATCTACGCCGCCCTATATCACCGTCAGAAACTGGAGGATGAGCTGTATGAGGAAGCTGCGAGCGGTGAGCAGTAAGCGGTAAGGGGTCAGAGGTCAGAGGACGGCGGGCATGGAGCATAGAGCATGGGGCATAGGGAAAAACAGCTGGCAGTGAGCAGCGGGCAGGAAGCAGTAAGGAGATTGGTCAATTAGAGA
>CBFDBW010000283.1:0-4252 GCA_965603145.1 uncultured Syntrophobacterales bacterium | reverse complement strand
GTGCTGCAAAACGTGGTCAGCATGATGATGCCGAACAGCAGGTCACCCATGTGCAATTGCAGCCTCGTTCCGCTCCAGGAGAAGAGGAGGATCAGCAGAGTCAGTTGGATCAGGGACTTGATGGTCAGTAATCTAGCCTTCCTGACTTGGGCGGTTCCCCAGATCGCCACCGTCAAAACTATCAGAATCCCCACCCCAACGGGACCCATGTAGGCGAACAGGTTGTTGAAATGAACCCAGTCCACCTCACTTACCAAACGATATCCAATCAAGGCCACCAGAGCGTAGCCTGTGTGTTTAAATAGAGGGAACCTGTCGATTAAACGGATAAATACCCCCGCCACAAGTCGCATGCAGAGGATGCCAATTATGCCACCCATTAAAACCACCCAAACTTTCTTGGATAACCCCAGGGCGGCCAGGATGCTGTCGATGCTGAAGGCTATGTCCATCAACTCCACTTTGAGCACCGTGGCCCAAAACCCCTTGCCATAGGCGGTAATCTCAGATTTTTCCACCTCCCCCGCAAAGAAATGCTCGTGACCCAACCATAAGAGATAGCCGCCGCCAAGGAGTTGCAAGGTCCAAAATTGGATCAAATAGGTTCCCAAGACAATGGCGATGGTCCGAAAGAAGTAGGCTCCAAAAATCCCAGCAGTCAAAGCCCATTGCTGGATGGACATCTGGACAGGCCCTAGTTTATACGACCGGTCAGTAGGCAGGTGACTTACCAGAATGGCCAGAACCAGGGCGTTGTCCAAGGAAAGCAAACCCTCGCTCAGCACCAGGTTAAGCATGACCAACAGGCCGGTGCCTGTAAAAAGAAAAGAGAGTTCCTCCCAGGAGAAAAACCTTAGAAAATTGTTATAAAAACCTTCGAGAAGTTCCATGACCGCATCTTATCCACGAAGATCGAGTTACTTTTCCTGTCTGCCTATGCCATGACCAGGAAGATAATACCCTTAGTCTGCTTTTTCAAAGCGGCTTAATGCACAGGGCCTGTGTTAGCTAGCAGCAGAAAGCAGGCAGCGGGCAGCAAAAAAAACAGTGTCCATGTTCTAATGATCTCTATGCCCCATGCCCTATGCGCTTTGACCCGGCCCTAAGGACCTGGTTTTCCAGGACTAAATAAAAAACCAGGGCTGGCCCCTGGTTTTTCTTGCAATGAACAACTAAGTCATTTTCACTGTTTACAGCTTATAATAATCTGATGAGCGCCGGCGGCGCAAGCGTGCCACACCTGAGCCCATAATCCAACCCAGTAGTAGGACCCCGGCGCCGCTGAGAAACCAACGGATGCCGGTGGACGTTTTCAATTTCCCGTAAGCCTTTTCCAACTTATCCAGTTTGACGTTACTCTGCCGGGCTCCCTTTTGAAGATTCTCGTAGGCCATTTTTAGATTCAAGTAGTTTGTCGACGAATTCTTGAGCTCCTCGTAATCCCGGCGCAATTTCTCCAACTCTCTTTGCTGGAGGTCCACCTGCTTTTGGAGCCCTTTATTCTTTTGGAGCAGGTCCTGGTGCCCGCCTTTTATATTGGCCACTTGTGCTCGCAGTTGCTCGTTTTCTGTGGCAAGCTTTTCTGCAGTCACCCGCCACGGCGGACGCTCAGAAAGATAGCGTTTCAGGATCCAGCCGGTACGGCCGTCTGCCAGGGTGACCTTGGCCCAGCCGCCTTCCTCCACGACTATGGTTAGTTGTGTACCTGGCTTCAGCATACCGATGATTCGGTTTTCCCGACTGGTGCCGCTCCGCAGGTTGGCCTCCAGCGTAGTATCGGATACATAGAAAGTAGCGGCAGAACTGCTTACGCTCGGCAGGCAAACGGTGAAAAACAACGCCAGTCCAAAAAACCTCAGTGCCTGTACTGTCATCTTAGTTTGCTTGTGTATAACCATCCCCAATCCAGTTCTCCACGATTAGATGATAGTGTTCCTTCCCCTACCTCTTCCGCCCGTGACCACCTTATTAGCAATTTCCAGGCCGGGCGAAATTTTATGCCAATATAGCGGATTTCTCTTGATTGTGAAACAAATTCTTTTTTAATCAGAGTAACTTACACTATTTCTTAGCATCCGGTCTCCCAGAGAATACGTTTCCTCCCCCTTTGGAAGAGTCTGCTATGGTTGCATATTGCCTCACAAAATTCAACAAGGGCCATTTATGGATGGAAACTAATTAGATCCGGTCTGGGAGGGGTCCGGGGGCTGGTCCTGCTGGCTCTCTCGGATGCGCTTTAGGTAAACCATGAGAACTGAGAGAGCCGCTGGGGTCATCCCAGAAATCCTGGAAGCTTGTCCCAGAGAGGTGGGCTGGACTTCGCTCAATTTCTGGCGCACCTCGTTGGATAACCCGGGCACCTCTTTATAGTCGAAGCTGGGCGGGATATTTATTCTCTCGAGGTTCTTGAATTTCTTCACCTCAGCTTCCTGCCTTTGTAGATAACCCTGGTACTTGCACTGGATCTCCACCTGCCTGGTTATGAGTTCCGGCAGCTTGTTGCCACGGCGCTCCAACTGCTCCACGTCGGCATAAGACAACTCCGGCCGCTTCAGCAGCTGGGCCAGGGGCACGGCAGTCTCAAGTGCTGCTGACTTTTTTGTTGCCAGCAACTTATTCACCTTGGCAGTGGGCTTGATCCTGGTTCGCTCTACACGTTGAAGTTCCTCGGCAATCTGGCGACGACGCTCTTTGAGCTCCTGGAAGGTATCTTGGTCAATGAGGCCCAGTTCGTATCCCCTCTCCATGAGGCGCAGATCAGTGTTGTCTTCCCTGAGAATCAACCTGTATTCCGCCCGGGAAGTAAAGATCCGGTAGGGCTCTCTGGTTCCCCGGGTCACGAGATCATCCACCATGACTCCCATATATGCCTCGGAGCGATCGAGAATAAAGGGAGACCTTTTCTGAACCTGCAAGGCAGCGTTTACTCCTGCCCACAACCCCTGGGCAGCAGCCTCTTCGTAGCCCGAAGTGCCGTTTATCTGACCCGCCATGAAAAGTCCGGCCACCTTCTTGGTCTCTAGGGTTGGCCTCAGCTGCGTGGGCTGGACATAGTCATACTCGATGGCGTAAGCGGGCCGCATGATCTCCGCCTCTCCCAGGCCTGGTATTGAACGGACGAGCTGTATCTGGAGGTCATAGGGGAGGCAGTTTCCTGTGCCGCTGGCATAGATCTCCTCAGTATCCAACCCCTCAGGCTCCAGGATGATCTGATGCTGCTCCTTGTGCGGAAACTTCATTACCTTGTCTTCAAGCGACGGGCAATAGCGGGCCGACACCCCTTTGATAACCCCGCTGTAAAGCGGAGATAAGTCGATATTCTTCAGCACGATATCATGGGTGCGGTGATGCGTATGTCCAAGGTAACAAGAAATCTGGGGGAGGGTTATCTTTTCGGTGAAAAGGGAAAAAGGACGCGGTTTCTCGTCACCCTTTTGCTCTCTGAATTGGGAAAAATCAATGGTCTTCCGTCTCAACCTCGCTGGGGTTCCGGTCTTCATTCTACCCATCTGAAAGCCAAGCTTGGCCAGATTGTCAGCCAAACCGTCAGCGGGAAATTCCCCGGCCCGCCCCGAAGGAATTTGCTGGCTTCCTATGTGAATCAAACCATGCAAAAAGGTACCTGTGGTGAGCACTACCGTCGGAGCCATGAATTCCATACCCAGATTGTCACCAACCCCAACTACCCGGTTGCCTTCAACCAGAACCACTTCCACCAAGCTCTGCTTGATATCCAAGTTCTCTTGCCGTTCCAACACAGATTTCATTCTGGCGCGGTAAAGCACTTTGTCGTTTTGACAACGCGTTCCCTGGACCGCCGGCCCTTTGCGCGTATTCAGGGTACGGAACTGGATACCAGTTTGATCCGCTACTTTGCCAATCTCGCCCCCCAGAACATCCACCTCTTTGACCAGGTGCCCTTTTCCCAAGCCACCCACCGAAGGTGAGCAGGGCATGTGAGCTACAGTGTCCAGATAGATGGTGAATAGCACGGTGCTACATCCCATGCGAGTAGAGGCCAAAGCTGCCTCACACCCTGCATGCCCTCCTCCCACAACTATGACATCGTATGTCTTCGGATAAACGCTCATTGGAACCTAGGAAAACTAGACCAGTAAGCTGGATCAAAGTTCAATTGTTTTGCCCGTAAACACGTCTAGTGGTTTTGGAGTGCTGGAGTGTCGGAGTGTCGGAAAAGGCTAAACCCTAAGATTCAGTTTCAATAAGTCTTTCTATCACTCCATTACTCCAC
>CBFDBW010000282.1:0-4253 GCA_965603145.1 uncultured Syntrophobacterales bacterium | reverse complement strand
CATTTTAGGCACTTTAGGCATTTGCAGTTATCTATCAATATCCGGCAGAATATAGTCGACAGAGCCAATAATGGCGATCAAATCTGCAATGGTTTCGCCCACGGCCATCATTGGCATTACCTGCACATTGGCAAATCCCGGCGACCGTATTCTTGTGCGGTATGAGTACCCGAGCCCGTCGCTCACCACATAGTAGCCCTGCTCCCCCCGGGGTATCTCGCACGATACGTATGCCTCACCCCTGGGAATCTTGGGACCACGGGTGACATTGATGAAATGATGGATCAAGCTCTCAATGTCTTTTAGCATGTCCTCTCGTTGAGGGATCACATAGCGATAGTCATCGGTGACGTGACGACCAGAAGGCATCTGTTCTGCAGCCTGTTCAATTATCCTCAAACTCTGGCGCATCTCCTCAACCCGCACCAGATAGCGAGCATAGCAATCACCTTCAGTGGCAGTGGGAACTTCAAAGTCGAAATTCTCATAACCTGAGTAAGGGAACTTCTTCCTTAAATCCCACTCCAGGCCGCAAGCGCGTAGGTTTGGACCGCTTACGCCCCAATCGATGGAATCTTCCAAGGAAATGCGACCAATGCCCTGAGTACGGACTTTGAAGATGGGGTTTTTCGTTATCAGTGCCTCGTATTCTTCGACAGCCTTAGGAAATATCTTGACAAAAGCATTGACCGCTTCTTGCCAACCCTCTGGCAAGTCCTTAGCAACACCTCCCAGGCGGAACCATGACGGATGCAAGCGCCCTCCAGTTATAAGCTCAACAATATCAAGAATCATCTCCCGTTCACGGAAGGTATAGAAATTAGGAGTCATGGCCCCCACATCGTGGGCCATGGTGGCAAAGAAGACGAGATGGTTACTCAGCCGGAAAAACTCGCTGAGCATGACCCGAATAACCTGGGCCCGTTCTGGAACTTCTATGCCCGCCAGAGTCTCCACGGCCAGAAGGTAGGGAAGGTTATTGGCTGCCCCGGCCAGGTAGTCTACCCGGTCAGTGTATGGAATAAACTGGTTCCACGTTTGTCTCTCGCCAATTTTCTCCGCCGCTCGATGATGATAGCCGATGTCCATGTGGAGTTCGGTTATCTCCTCACCCTCGAGGGAGACGATATAACGCATCAGACCGTGGGTACTTACATGGTGTGGACCAACGTTAAGGATAAGCTCGTGTTCCCTGCCGTCTCTTTTCACATAGACACCCCCATCCAACGGCTGGAGTCTTTGGGCATCAGCAAGGGTGTACGGGTCCATCTCCGTGGCTCGACCGGGATGACTCTTCCTCAATGGATGACCTTCCCAGTGGTGCGGCATTATGATCCGCTGCAGATTCGGGTGGCCTTCGAATCGGACCCCGAACATGTCAAACACTTCCCGCTCGTACCAGTTTGCGGACGGCCAGATATCGGTCACACTTTGAGTTACGGGGGCATCGCCTTGCAACCCCATCTTCAGTCGCAATCTGGATGCGGCCTCAAATGACAGCAGATGATATACCAGGGTGTAATCCGGGTACTCCTGACGATTCCTGCGCGTAGACTCATCAATCGCGGTCAGATCATCTAACCGTTGGAATCTAGGAGTTGCCTCGGTTTTCAGAAAGCGCAGAACGTCTTTGAATCGGTTTTGCCCCACCTCAAAAGTAAGCATGTCAGAGGTGTGCTCTGTCTGCTGCACGCTGTCCCCAAAACGGGCTCGGAGATCTGTGGCCAGGTTCTCATCAGGCTCACTCAATTCGATTCGCCGTGGTGGTGGGGTCCACATGAGGTCGGAGCGGCTATCCTGGAATCCAGGCGGCACCACAGAAGTGCCCCGTATGGCGGTCCCCTGCATGCCCGGTCCCCGTGAATCTCGAGACTTTGTCTCACCATCCACGAGGATGGGTTTCTGGGTTCCCTGGCTCCCTCCCGCAAGGTGGAAAATTGAACGCGTTGGTCTTTCTTCAGCGACTATCTTTTCTTGTAAGAGGACTAACCCCTGTAGAATAGCCTCAGGCCTGGGTGGACAACCCGGGATATAAAGATCCACTGGCAATATCTGATCCACTCCCTGCACCACACTGTAGGCGTCGTACATGCCTCCACTGTTGGAACAGGATCCCATGGAGATGACCCATTTGGGCTCGGCCATCTGTTCATAGAGCCGCAAGACAACCGGTGCTATTTTCTTGAAAATAGTTCCCGAGGTGATCAGAAGATCCGCCTGCCGCGGTGATGGTCGGAGTACTTCCGCCCCAAATCGAGCCATATCGTATCGGGCGGTGAGGGCCGTTGCTTCCTCGACGAAACAGCAGGAGAGTCCAAAGAACATGGGCCAAAGACTATACTTTCTGGCCCAGTTGATCAGCAAGTCAGCCCCATTTAGAATCGGGTTATTTAATCCTTTTTCGACGTTGGACCCCACTCGAGTCCCCCCTTCTTCCAAACGTAGAGAAGGCCAAGAAGTAAAACAAAGATGAAGAAGGATATTTGCAGCCAACCGGCCCAACCCAAGCTGTCGTAGGAAATTGCCCAGGAGAATATGTAGGCAGCTTCCACATCAAAGATGAGAAAGAAGATGGCCACGAGGAAAAATGGTACAGGGTATCGGAGGCGGGCCGAGCCTGTGGGAATTATCCCACTTTCGTAGGGTCTCAGCTTCTCGGGATTGCTTTTCTTTTCCCCTAGCCAGGATGCAAAAAACAGCAGCAATGCCACCAGGCCCAGCACCATAAGGGCGTAGATAGCCAAGCTGAAAAGACCCGGCTCCCAAGGCGACAGTGTAAGTCCGTTAAGGATCGGTTGCACGCGTCCTCCAGAGTGTCACACCAAGAGTTTTTCCCTCCAAGACTTTTGAGGACAAAGGATCAGAAATAGCGCTGATGCTCGAGGGCCATAGAAAGCCCTGTCTGCAGAAATCACAATAAAATTAATGATAATTGAGAGTGTTGGGGAGTGCAAGCCCTTTCCTCAACACAATCAGACAGATGTGTGGATCTTATACTGTGCTTATTGCAGGCTAATAAGAACCGGTTCTTCGCTCGCAGTCAAGCGCTTCGCCGTTGAGCGCAAAGCACAGTACGTATAGCGCAAGGCAAACGAAACGCGTCTTAAAAGAAGATTACCTTGCGCCTTGTGCCTCGTGCCTTGTGGGTTTTACTTATCTACTTGAAATCGTTGTTGATTGTGTTAGAATTTATGGATTAGGGATCATGAAGATCCGTGGAGTGCCACCTTGGTACCCAGAGCACTCTGTAGCAAAGTTTCATGAAAACGAGGGATTCAGGGATTTGTAGATTAGTGCGATTTTGATTGTTCATGCACTTCTTATTGGTTTACAATCTTTCAAACCCGTGGATAGCTAACCCTTACATTCCTCAATTTCTAAATTCCTAAATCCGTTTTTGGCAAAGGATATCCTTGCAACAGCAGATTCAGTTTCCAAATCACTGGGGTGAAACACTGGCGGGCACCTTTCATGTCCCCACAGAGGATTCCTGTCGTGGTATTATCCTGGGTCACTGTTTCACCTGCTCCAGACATACCAGAATCCTGCGCGATCTGAGCCTGGCCCTGGTGGAAGAGGGATTTAAGGTACTTCGCTTTGACTTTTCCGGAAACGGTCAAAGTGAAGGGAGTTTCTCTGAGTCTATCTATTCGAAGCAGATCTCCGACATGAAGGTTGCGGCCTCCTTCCTGACTGCTGAAAAGGTCTCGTGGTTCGGTCTAGCCGGACACAGCATGGGCGCTATGGTGGCCCTGCTGGCAGCAGCAGAGATGGATACTGTCAGGGCGGTTTGCACCTTGGCCGCAAAGGCTTCAGCTCTGCATACCACTCACTTTCTCAACCAAAGCCAACTCCATGAACTACAGAATACTGGGCGAGTCCACTTTGTCAGTAGGGGCCGCAACTTGGAACTTACGGACGGTTTTTTTGCTGACGCGACAAAGTATGAACTCTCCAAGGTCTTGCCCTCTTTGGTTCAGCCCTGGCTTATAGTGCACGGTGATCAGGACGAAATAATTCCAGTAAGGGACGCGTATAGACTCCACCAGTACAAACCTGCCGATACCGAACTAGCGATAATTCCGGATGCTGATCACATGTTCAGCCAAGATTCACAACGCCAGGAGGTTACAAAACTGGTGGTGAAGTGGTTCAAGAAACAGGCAAGAAAGGATGGATTTTAGATTTGGGATTGAACTCGTCCTCGTTCTTGATAGAGAGGCGAAGGTTGAAGGAAATTACAAATCACAAAA
>CBFDBW010000281.1:0-4258 GCA_965603145.1 uncultured Syntrophobacterales bacterium | reverse complement strand
ACGAACTGGCCGTCTGGATCCGTGGGGTCCACGTGCCGCCAGAACACCTCGAGCAGCTTGTCGTAGGTGAGCTTGGCAGGATCGTAGACCACCTTTACAGCCTCCACATGCCCGGTAACGCCTCTTGACACCTGTTTGTACGTAGGGTTGGCAACGTGGCCACCGCTGTAGCCTGAGATGGCCTTGATAACGCCGTCGACTTTCTCGAAATCAAATTCCGTACACCAGAAACAGCCGCCGGCAAAAACTGCCGTTTTGGTCTTTTGAGGGTTGTCACTCCTTTGTTTCTCCATCTTTTCATTCATGCCTCTGACCTGGTGGCTGGCAAAAAGGAGAACCACCAGAGTGATGATGGTGATATTTACCGTTTTCATAAGACACCTCCAAATATTTTACATCTCGTTTCGTATGACACGCGCAGGGTCCACAGCTAGCGTCGTCCGAATTTTCCTTACTGAAATAATAAGACAGCGGCTTAAAGAAGGTGTAAAGGGTATGTAAAGATTAGGTAAAGATTTGTGGCGGGAGCTTAGCTCAGGACATAAGGGGTCAGTCTGCCCGGCGGAGCTGGTCGACTGGGAGGTCGAACCAGATTTGGGTTCGGCCATTGACAAGTTCGGCACTGACAGAGCCGCCGTGGGCCTCGACCAATTCCTTAACGATGGCCAAGCCAATGCCGGCGCCGCCGTGATCGCGTGAGCGGGACTTTTCACCGCGGTAGAAACGCTCGAAGATAAAAGGAAGATCTTGTTCTGCTAGTTCTCCACCGGTGTTGGCAAAAACGACCTTGATCGCCTCCGGCATAGATTCAGTTGAGATCATGACCGCTCCACCTGAGTCTGTATACTGGCAGGCGTTCTGCAAGAGGTTATGAACCACCTGTGACAACTGGTGGGGATCAGCCCAAACTTTTTTCTGAGGGTCTACGAAATGCGTCTTCACCTCGATTCCCTTATCGTCCAGTTGCGAACGAAACGAGTCAAGCATTTGAGTAATAAGGTCAACAATGTGGATCTCCACTTTATGAAGGCTGGCCTTTGCCGCATCAGCTTTGGCCAAGCGAAGGATGTCTTCCACTAACTGTACCAGTCGGAATGTCTCCTCCTGGAGCAGCCCAAAGGTTTCCTTAGACGGCTCAAGCACTCCATCAGCAAGAGCCTCGAGGTAGCCTTTTATGTTGGTTAGAGGTGTCCGGATTTCGTGGGCGACGTCCACCATCATCGTCTTCCGAAGTTGCTCGATTTCTTGGAGGCTTTCAGCCATCCGGTTAAAGGCCAGAGCCAACTGGCCAACTTCATCTTGAGATTTCACCGGGACGCTGGCGGAATAGTAGCCAGATGCGATCTTTCTGGTGATCGAAGTCATCTGGGTGAGAGGATTCAAAATTCTTTTCATGATCAAGAAACTTAGAGCAACAGCCAATACAAGAGCTCCAAGACTGGCCCAGATAAGATACCGATGAACAGCGCTCACGAACATCTCGTGGCTTGATGTTGGGGAAATATGGTATTTGTCCATTAAGGTCATGAAGTAGCCGGCAGCGAGATAGTCAATGGAGAGCCAGACGATGACGATCACCACGCCGATAATGACAAGGTTGATTCCAAGCAATTTCCAGAGGATGCGGCTTCTCATACCATAGTCCTTCTCATGAACCGCTGCTTTCCGCAAATTGGTATCCTAGGCCCCTGACAGTTTGAATATACTGTGGATTCGATGAGTCCTCTTCGATCTTCTGCCGGAGTTTGCCAATATGAACATCTATGACGCGGTCAATCACTGCTTCACCGCTTGGATAGAGATAATTTAAAAGTTCATCACGGGTAAAAACCCTCCCAGGCGAAGCCATGAGGGCCCGGAGGAGCTTATACTCATGAGGGGTAAGCTGAATCGGGCTCCCCTTCAAACTGACCTTGCGCTTTTCTAGATCTAAGACCAGATCCCCGTGTGATAAAATGTTTTCTTCGATGGTGGATCTCAAACGTCCTCTCCTCAGGACGGCCTTGACGCGTGCAACGAGCTCACGAGGACTGAATGGCTTCACCACATAATCATCTGCCCCTAATGTCAGTCCCGAGATCCGATCCACTTCCTCGCCGCGCGCCGTGAGCATGAGGATGGGAACATCGGATGACTTTCTGAGTTCCCTGCACACGTCCCATCCATCCACCACCGGGAGCATCAAATCAAGGATTATGAAAATAGGGTTGTGACGCCGAGCCAGTTCCAGAGCTTCCCCACCATCATAGGCGAGAACGGTCTCAAAGCCTTCCCTCTCCAAGTAGAGCTGTACCAGGGACGCAGTCTTCTTATCGTCTTCCACTACGAGAATCGGACCCCGAACCGCAGAGGAGCTCATTGCCTCTTCTCCTGTTTCAGCTGCCAGCTTTTGTAATGGTAGACTTTGACACAGAGGGATTGGACAGTCAAGGGAGGGGCAGCAAAGTTGGTCATATTGCCCTGCTCTGAGCATTCTATTCTTATCAACGGCCAGACCAGGCTGACACGAGCCACTACACTCCCGACTCGAGTGGTTGGCGGCACCCGGTGAGAGTTTTTGTTTGCTCTATTTTGCTAGGTAGAGATTCATTCGCAATACCTTGCAGTAAATGGAGCTAGCTTCTGCCCGTTGTTTGCAACCAACAAGGCTTCATTGGGTATAGAGTCAGATTGAAAATGAAAAAAATCGCCCTCTTGGGTGATTAATTCATGTTTTCAGCAGTGGCTCAAATTCGTCAAAAAAGGAACTGTAGATATGGGTTGGATATGACAACACTTGGCAGAAGCAGGAAAATAGAGATATACAAAGGCACCGAACAACCTCTGTATGAGCGGCTTTAGAAGTGCTTCTCTTCACTATCCTGGAATGATGGTCGCCTTGATCAAACAAACAGGGTAGCAGCCTCCCGCATCAATTTTCCGATGGGCAAGTTGCGGGGACACGAACTTTCTGCCCCGCTGAAGTCCAATTGAGTCAAAAGCTCTTTTGTCTGAGTCGGCAAAGTCTCAAAGGTGGAACGTGCCAAGCCGAAATCCTGGTAGGAATGGAAATACATGAGGCAGCGCATGACGTCGTTGATTGGGACCCTTTTAGCGAGCACTTCTGAACAGAGACGTTCGCATCCGGCGCAATAGTCGCCGCGGGTTTCCTTGGAGTATTGGGCCAACAAGGCACGATCTGACTGTGAAAGGTGGGTTTGGTCCAACGCTGCCACCGCATTGGTAGCCATGATGGTTAGGTTGGGCATTTGAGAGCAGATGCTGGCGATACGCTTGTCTTTCCAGACAGCCATGAGCCTTGCCTGATTGTCTGTAAATCCTTTCTGCATAAAGCGGCCCGCTATTTCAATCTCAGACTCACTGTCGCTTTTCACCGGGCCGCCGCCCTGGGTCTTCATGGCGGTCAGACCGATACCGGCTCGGTAACAACCCTCAACAGCATCTTTCATGCGGGGCTCGTGCATTAGGCGGTAGTTATAGGTAAACATGATGCCGTCTATCCATGGTAGCTTGGCTGCTCCCTCGAGGCACTCTTCCATGTTGGAATGGGTGCTGAAGCCGAATAACCTTATCTTGCCGGCCTTTTTCATGGTTTGGGCCCAAGATTTTAGACTGGATTCCATCTCACTTATGCCACGTATACCGTGGACAAAGAATAGGTCCACGTAATCGGTGTGCAGCCTTTTGAGACTCTTCTCCAGCCGGCCCGTAAAATCGGCACCTCTTCTGGTGGAAAGCTTGGTTACCAAGAAAACTTGTTTGCGGGTATGGGGATTGCGGGCGAACCAGCGACCGATGCCCTCTTCGCTGCGGCCACTGCCGTAGCCCTCCGCCGTGTCCCAGTAGTTGATCCCCCAATCAAGAGCCTTTGCGATCATCAACCGATTGTTCAGAATGTCGAACATACCGCCCAGTGAAAGGGTGGAGACCATTATGCCCGAGCGGCCAAAGGGTCTGCGGGGCATGGGCTCCTTGGGAATGGTGATCTGAGCCGAGGCCTGGTGGGGCCGCCAGAGAGAGGAGCCACCTAGCGTGGCCCCTAAGCCGATGGTTGCAGCTTTTTTAAAGAATTGGCGGCGATTAGGTTTTCCACTCCTATCCTCATGGGATGACATGTCTCACACCTCCTTACTTGGTCTTAGCAGCCGAACCCAGCCAGAGCCCCGCGCTGAGGTCGAAAACCGGCTGGAATTTGTATCTACTCCTGATCTCGTCCTCGGGGACCAACAGGCTGATATCTCCTCTCTCTATCAAGAAA
>CBFDBW010000280.1:0-4324 GCA_965603145.1 uncultured Syntrophobacterales bacterium | reverse complement strand
AGGTTTCAGTGTTCAGTTCTATCATTTCTGACACCTGACACCCGACACCCTAACTTTGAGCGTATCGGTGATTTCTCAGGAACGCAAAAAAGTGGCAGATAGTGCGCGGCGAGTGGTCATAAAGGTGGGGAGCTCTGTGCTCACCAGCAGCCGCGGAGTTGACCTGGGTGTTATCAATCGGCTTTGCGATGAGATATCCATGTTGAGAGAGCAGGGCCGCCAGGTGGTGATTGTTTCTTCTGGGGCCATCGCTTCCGGGATTCGTAAAGTGGGGCTGAGCGAGATGCCAAAGACCATCCCTCAAAAACAGGCGGCCGCAGCCGTGGGCCAGGGCAGCCTGATTCAGGCATATGAGGAAGCCTTCAGCCACTATGATCTTAAGGTAGCGCAGATTCTGCTCACCAGCGATGATCTAATAAATCGCCGCCGCTACCTAAACGCTCGTCATACACTGCAAACGCTATTAGACTGGGGGATAATTCCCGTCGTCAATGAGAATGACACTGTGGTAGTGGATGAAATAAAGTTTGGCGACAATGATAATCTCTCAGCGCTCATCGCCCAACTCACCGAGGCCGACCTGTTGGTTGCCTTGACCGACATGGATGGGCTCTACGACTCTGATCCGCGCAAACATGAGAACGCAAGTGTCATTCCGGTGGTTCACCGCATTGATCAGCAGGTGGAGGGCTTTGCAGGAGGCCAGCCGGGGAGGTTGGGCACTGGCGGCATGGTGAGCAAACTGCTGGCAGCAAAGAAAGTTACCGCTGCTGGCGTGCCGATGATCATCGGCAACGGCAGAAATCGCTACGTTCTGAAGCAGATCTTCGATGGCGAGGAGGTGGGTACCCTCTTCCTGCCAGCCGGGCGGCGGCTGTCCAGCAAAAAACAGTGGATAGCTCATACCCTCAAACCCCAGGGAGACCTTATTCTGGACGGTGGGGCCGCAGAAGCATTGAAGTCACGGGGCAAGAGCCTCCTGTCCACTGGAATCATTGGGCTCAGGGGAGAATTCGAAGTGGGATCCCCGGTGCGCTGCTTGAACAATGAAGAGGAAGTGATTGGCATCGGTTTGGTGAACTATTCGGCTGATGAAATCGATAAGATAAAAGGTGTGCGCAGCCACAGAATAGAGGATATTCTGGGGTACAAGCATTCAGATGAGGTAATTCATCGCGATAACTTTGTATTGAGGGAAGCAATTGCATCGGACGATGAACATACATAACATGAGGCATCTGGCCTAATATTCGAATTTGGTCCTTCGGACTCCCCACCCTTCGGGCGGGGCCCCGGTTTCGGATTTGCTAAGGTGATGGGGTGGGCACTGCCCGCCGATAAGAACGAGGAGGAAAGATGGGCACGACGATCCAGAAGATGATGCAATCAATGTCTCAACGTGCCAGGGAAGCGTCCAGGCTCATGGCCCGGGCCCATAGTGAAGCCAAGAACCTTGCACTCAGAGAAATGGCCGCTTTGTTGCGGCAGCACCGCACCGAGATTCAAGCAGAGAACAGTAAGGACGTGGCCGCAGCAGAGGCAGAGTTGGGGGCTGCAAAGATCGACCGGCTCCGTATCACTGATAGGGTGCTGGAAGATATGGCAACTGGACTGGAAGAGGTTGCACAGCTTTCTGATCCGGTGGGTACCATTGGTAAGATGTGGACTCGTCCCAACGGGATGAAAGTTGGTAAAATGCGTATTCCTCTGGGAGTCATTGGTATCATCTACGAATCGCGGCCCAATGTTACCGTAGACGCAGCTGGTCTCTGTCTCAAAGCTGGTAATGCTGTGATTTTGCGCGGTGGCTCCGAAGCAATTAACTCCAACAGCTGTCTGGCGAGCATTCTGCAAGAAGCGTTAAAAAAGGGGGGGTTGCCAGGAGATGGGGTTCAGGTAGTATCCACCACCGATCGTCAGGCGGTCACCGAACTGCTGAAGCAAGAGGAAAACATTGATCTCATCATTCCCAGAGGCGGTGAGAGTCTTATCCGTTTTGTGGTGGAAAACGCTCACATGCCGGTGCTGAAACACTATAAGGGAGTATGCCATATTTTTGTGGATGCCAGCGCAGATTTTACTATGGCCGAGACCATCTGCATAAACGCCAAGGTTCAGCGCCCGGGCGTCTGTAATGCCATGGAGACTCTCCTGGTTCATGAGGCTGTGGCCGAGAGCTTTCTGCCTCGCGTGGCAAAATCACTCTCCGAGGCCGGGGTTGAGCTTCGCGGTTGTCAACGAACCCAAACCATCCTCCCAGGGGTGAAAGAAGCCGCCGAGGCGGACTGGTTTGAGGAATACCTGGATCTCATTCTCGCAGTCCGGGTGGTTCCCAATATGGCTGGTGCCATCGAGCATATTGAAGCCTATGGTTCCATGCATACCGAGGCCATAATCACCACTGATTATCAACGGGCACATCAGTTTCTGCAGAAAGTCGACTCGTCCGTGGTGCTGGTCAATGCCTCGACGCGTTTCAACGATGGCTACCAGTTAGGGCTGGGGGCAGAGATTGGCATTAGCACCTCCAAGCTCCATGCCTTCGGCCCAATGGGGGTTGAAGAATTGACCACCAACAAATTTGTGGTGCTGGGCGACGGTCAGGTCAGAGAGTAGGTTCAACTAGGCACTAGGAACAAGGCACTAGGCACCAGCGAAGGTTTTTCTAGAAAGTTTTTGCAGTGCCTAGTGCTTAGTTGACAAATGACAGTACATCGATAACAGCACGAAGTGCCACAACATCGATAACATAGTTCTTTGACAATCGAATAGCCACTTGTTTGAAACTCATGGACAACCATCTTTTCACAGGAGGTGTCCATGGGCAAGGATCTGAAGCAGACAAGGAAACTCGCGGTTAAAAGGTTCCTTAAGGGTGAAAGCCCCAGTGCCATTTGCGCATCGCTAGGCAAATCACGTTTCTGGCTCTACAAATGGGTCAAGCGGTTCGATCCGGATGATGTAACCTGGTGCCATGACCGCTCAAGGCGTCCGCTTAGAACACCCCATCGAACTTCTCTAGAGATCGAAGAGATCGTTAAAATCATCCGCCTGAGTCTTTACAACGACGATCTGTTTTGCGGCGCTCAGGCCATCCGCTGGTAGATGGAAGATCTGGGAGTGTTCCCCCTGCCTTCAGAGCGAACTATAAACCGCATCTTGGCCCGCAATGATCTAACGCATCGCAGGACGGGTCGGTATCAACCGAAAGGGATACCCTATCCAAAACTGCCCTCCGGTAGACCCAATCAAACCCATCAGGCAGATCTTGTGGGGCCGCGTTTTCTGCGAGGACCGATCCGGTTTTATAGCCAGAATGCTATCGATGTCACCACAAGCAGAAGTGGCGTTGAACCGCTCCCCGGAAAGGATTCCCAGAACATTATCAACGGATTCTGGGCCATCTGGCTGCGGCTGGGGATTCCGGAAAACCTCCAGGTCGACAACGAACTGTCTTACTACGGCAGTCATAGATATCCTCGCGGGATGGGAGCCTTAATCCGCTTGTGCCTTCATCTCGGAATCGAGCTGTGGTTCATCCCAATGGCTGAGCCTTGGAGAAACGGTGTGATCGAGAAGTTTAACGACCACTACGAACAAAAGTTCCTCAATAAGGTCACCATGACCAGTTTTGATGAACTAGTCACGGGTTCTCTGGCCTTCGAGAACAGACACAACAGTCGATACCGATACAGCAAACTGGGCGGGAAGACACCGTTGATGACCCTGAGCAATACAAAGGCCATACTTTGTTTCCCCACGGAGGAAAAACCTCCTGTTCACCCTCTCCCGAAACCGGAAACCGGGCGCTACCATTTAGTCCGCTTCATCCGCAGCAACCGGAAACTCAATGTCTTCGGAGAGACGTTTCCACTCGCTCCCGAACTCCAGTACGATTACGTGGTGGCTACTGTCGATGTCAAAGAACAGAAACTTAAGATTTTCCTGGGGCATGCCCAGGTCGATGAGTTCGACTATAAATTACGATGAGACCGTGAGTACTCTCGTAAAACCGATGACTGTTATCGATGTTGTGGCACAACAAAGTGTTATCGATGTCGTGGCACTCATCAGTTAAGGTCTAAGATAGGTATTGGACCCCTGAAAGTTCACATACCATATTTTAATCCACACTTTTTCCTCTGTGAACCTCCTACCGCATGTAGTATTTATTTTGCCAGAGTTTGTTATAAAGATCTCTGCTGTCGATATTAACTTTAGCGTAGCGAGAAAAAATTTCTTTATTATTCTTTCTTTGCACCTTATTGTACTCGAAAGGGCGCGCCATCAGGTCCCAGTTTGATCCCCTCTATCAGCAAGGTAA
>CBFDBW010000279.1:0-4339 GCA_965603145.1 uncultured Syntrophobacterales bacterium | reverse complement strand
GCTAGACAAAGTAAAATGTGCCATTGAAATCTGCTAGTGAACTGTCTTATAAGGGAGAGCGAGTCTTCGAACGAGTAAGGAGGAAGAAGGCATGCCAAAAAATGTTGTCGTTATCGGTGCTGTTGCTCTTGGACCTAAAGCTGCTTGTCGCTTCAAGAGGTTGGAGCCGGATTCCAGAGTGGTCATGGTGGATAAGGATCACCTCATTTCCTATGGAGGCTGCGGTATTCCCTATTTCATATCCGGTGATGTCAGTGACCCGGGGCAACTCCAGGAAACGAGTTTTCACATGCTCCGGGATAAGGAATTTTTTCAAGGAGCCAAAGACATCGAGGTTTTGATCAACACCGAGGCCCTCAGCATTGACCGCCAGGAGAAGAGAGTTCATATCCAGAATCTAACAACCGGGGAAGATACCACCCTAACCTATGACAAGCTTGTGCTTGCCACCGGAAGTCGTCCCAGACGCTTGGACATACCCGGAATCGATCTGGAGGGAGTTTTTGCGGTGAGCAATATGAATGAGGCCATTGCTATTAAAGAGAGAATTGCAAGCGGCCAGGTTGAAAACGCGCTCATCATTGGCGGAGGGTTCATTGGTCTGGAGATGGCAGAAGCTCTCACTGATATGTGGGGCATAGAGAGCACGGTGGTGGAGCTCACCGACCAGCTTCTTCCCGGTTTGATCAGTAAGAACATGGCCAAGATAGTCCAACATCACATGGAAGGCCAAGGAGTCGCCTTTCAGCTGGAGGACAGGGTTGAACGTCTGGAGGGAAATAAAAAGGTGGAGCGTGCCATCACCACTGGAGGAATCATTGAAACAGATATGGTAATCGTTGCCGTGGGAGCTGAACCGAATTCTGACCTGGCCAGAGCTGCTGGTTTAGAGATTTCGCCCAGGGGCGGCATCGTGGTGAACAGTAGAATGCAAACATCCGATCCGGATATATACGCAGGTGGAGATTGCGTGGAAGTTACCAATTTAATGACCGGTAAGCCCGGTTATTATCCCCTTGGTTCCATGGCCAACCGGCAGGGACGTATCATTGGAACCAATCTTGCCGGGGGGAATAGTGAGTTCCCCGGTGGCGTGGGAAGTTTTGTTGTTAAAGTGTTTGAGTTGTCTGTTGCCGCTGCTGGATTAAGTAGTGATGTGGCACGCAGTGAAGGATTTGATGCCATCAGTGCTCTGGTAATCCAGTTTGACCGGGCCCATTTTTACCCGGAAAAGGATCTCATGACTCTGGAGATGGTAGTAGAGAGAGGTACCGGCAGGGTGCTCGGGATCCAGGGCGTGGGCAGTATGGGTGACGGCACGGTTGGCCGGATCAATGCTGTGGCCTCCATTCTCAAATACAGTCCCACCACAGAAGATATCGGGAATCTGGAACTGGCATATTCTCCACCATTTTCCGCGGCTATGGATATTCTCAATGCTCTCGGAAACACAGCAGAGAACATTTTGGCCGGGAAGAACAGGGTTGTGGATGTGGATGATTTCGATGAACTTTGGAAACAAAGAAAGAAAGGCGACGTGGTTTTCTTGGACTGCCGCGGCTGGGGGAATGCGGAACCTTTTGTTGAGAAATATCCGGATCATTGGAAAAGCATTCCTCAGGATGAACTGCGGCTGAGAATGGCGGAAGTGCCTAAAGACAAGAAGCTCGTGCTGATTTGCAACACCGGTGTGCGTTCCTATGAGGCTCAGGTAACCCTGGACCAAATGGGGATAGGCGACACCTGTAACCTTCAAGGCGGCGTGGCCGCTCTGAAAAAGTGGGGACTGGATCTCGCCTAGGGCGAGATCCAGTAGGCAGTGGGCAGAATAGACTAGGCACTAGGCAGGCAAATCAAATACGGCGAAAATAATTGCTGTGGGAGCGGCTTTCCAGCCGCGATTTCTAAAAGGAGGAATCTAGTTGCTTGGACGACAAAGTGCATTTGAGATAAAGCACCTTCACTCCGGAGGGGTTATCACCAATTACTACTGCACCTCCGCCTGTGGTCATTGCCTCTATTACTGCAGTCCGCGGTGGAAGAAGGAATACATTGACAGGGAGACCCTGATCGAAGTCTTAAAAAAGATCGAGAGCCTTGGCTGCCGCTCTGTCCATATCGGTGGCGGGGAGCCGTTTCTCAACCTTGCTGGACTGAAAATAGTTGTCGAAACAGTTCGCTCCTTGAAGGTCAATATTGAGTATGTGGAGACGAATTCTTCCTGGTTCAAAGAACGAGAGTCTGCGATAGAGACTCTCTCTTCTCTGAGAGAAAGGGGCCTTTCCACCTTGCTCATATCCATGAGTCCATTTCATAACGAGCACATACCCTTTTATAAAGTCAAAGGGGTAATAGAGGCTTGCAGGGAGGCTAATATAAGCGTTTTTCCCTGGATATCAGAATTCTACCCGGAGATTGCTGCTTTTGACGACCGGACTACTCACACGGTTTCCGAGTATGAAGAAAAATATGGGGACAATTATCTCTCAACGATTCCTTCGCGGTATTGGATACATTTTGGTGGAAGAGCTCTAAAGACTTTTGCCAGAGTTTATGGAACGAGGAATTACCAGGACACTCTTTCAGCAAACAAGGGAGGATGCAGGGAACTCCTGGATGTCAGTCACTTCCACTGCGACCTGCATGGAAACTATATTCCGGGACTCTGTTCTGGTCTTGCCATAAGATGCGACCATGTCGGTACTGCTCTTTCCCAAAACGATTATCCCTTCTTGACCACCCTGTTCCGTGAAGGTATCGGTGGTCTTGGGGATCTCGCCGCCAGCAAATATGGCTTCGAACCTTCCAGGGAATACATGTCCAAATGTGACCTCTGCTTTGACATTAGGAAGTACCTGGTCTTGCAGGCAGGAGTGAGCTCAAGAGAACTGCAGCCCAGGGGTTTCTATGAAAACGGTTAGGGTGGGAAAGGGAGTTTGGGTCATGGACCAAACTGACTTTGTCCATTTCGCCAAATTTGGTGATTTCACAAAACGTATCCGCCTTAAATCACCGCCGGTAAATTATTGTATTTAATAAGTTTATTTGTCCTTTTTGCGTATCGGCATCATTCCTGCCTATGTCAATAGAACAGTGGTTCAAAAACTGCTTGTCTTGCTCTAGCTTTATGGCCCCTGCCCCCATCAGAGCCGAGTGCGTTGATGGGGGCGTCCCTTTTTAAACGGGCAACTCATAAGATTTTGCAATCTACAATCTACTTTCACTCCCCTTCCCCCCACGCCTTTCGACTGCGATTGATCTTCTTCCTAACCATTGCCCAGGTTTTTGTCGTAAGGAAGGACTCAGGCCAACGATTCACCATACGTTGGAACATTTCAAATGGGACGGTAAAGGTAATTTCGTCGGTCTTGAGGAATTTTCGGTCGGAAGGATCCCAACCGCCTAAAACCGCCTTGAGTTTGCCCTGGGCCAGATATCGCAAAGGCCAGGTGACAATATTGGAACAACCGGCACCGAATGGCGAGTATACGGCTTCGAAATCATTGGTAATAAATGTGGCCAGCTGGTTCAGACCTGAAATTACTTCCGCTCTCGTAAAAAATATCACCAATTCCGGTGGGGTTTCTTTCTTGAATTGAGTAACGGGCTTGAACACGCAATAGCGTGCAGGGGCCGGGGGTGGATCTATGGTGTTAAAAAAATCTCGCGTCACCTCAGGAGATTCCAGGTAGCGCTCCCCTTCCATCTGGTCAGGTATGCCAGTGGAGACATAATAGGTAATGAAATTTAACTGGGGTTTCAGAAAACCCAGGTAGAAGGCACCGCCCAGACAACCGAACCGTTCCTTGTCGAAGTAGGCTGCGGTTTTTTTCTTGCGGGCACGCCAGATATTCCCGATCACACAGGAGAAATTACCCAAAAGCGCTCCCCAATCGACTTCGCCTCGAGCCTCCATTTCTATGGTGGGTAGAAGTCCAGATTTGGGCGTTATCCCCTCCTCGGGTTCCCCATCGGAGTAGTACATGCCCATTGGTAGCTCGTCGAGTCCAAGAACATCCAAAAAGGCCTCAACATCACTTGCTCTGATTTTTTCTGTCATGACTTTTACTCCTGACCATAATAGTAACCGTGTAGCGGGTTTTTGTACCCGCCTGAAAAGTTTGGGACCGTGGTATACTTCAGCTGTATATGTAACTCTTGCATTGCTCCATCCCTACTTTGCCATTTAGAGAACAAGATCGCAAGGTGGCAACTATTGTATCTGGATCCCCGCCGTAGGCGAGCCTGGCGGATTCCGGAATGACATCTTGATACCCCGTTCGCCGGACTGCAGGGGGCTTCAACAGAGGTGTTAAAAGTGTAAAAGTGCTGTGCTCCA
>CBFDBW010000278.1:0-4388 GCA_965603145.1 uncultured Syntrophobacterales bacterium | reverse complement strand
TGGGAGAGGAAAATGGATCGTTTCCAGTGCGCCAAGTGCGGCGAAAGCTTTTACTTTGACCTGGAACTCGAAGGCATGACCGCTGAGTCCGGAGAGAAAATGCCCTTGGCCTGTCCTAACTGCGAACATGCATGGTCGTACTATAAGCCTGAAGAGGAAGAGAGAAAAGGTACTCTCCACTGAGGACGCAGAGCGCAAAGCGCCACAGTGAAATAGGAAAGGTAGCTAGAGCTGTGAGAGAGTCGATAGGTTCACGCAGCACGGAGACGTGCTGAAAACCAATGCACCTTGTCCTCGTGGAACTTGACCATGGCTTTCTGAAAGGCTTCTAGTTTGTCGCAGTCTCGCATGCAATGTTCTCTATCTTCGTCCAATCTCGAACAACCGCGGCAAGGACTCTCAATGGTCTTAACGATCATCCTTTCATTGTATTCCATTTTCACCCCCTCTCGCCTGAAGGGCGAGCTTGGGGTTCGTAGGATTTAATCTTTTTTCATTTTACCAAACTTTTGCTTTCTGTCAATCAAAATAGGAATCGATCTGGTAATCAAACAACAGCTATGGAGTTTTTGCCAAGCTGTCTATTCAGGCTATGGTGGAGTCAGTGTAACACTGCCAATAGGCAACATTCGATCCGATCTACTCAGTTGTTGGTCCGATGCAATTTTGTTATAGTGACCCCGCTTTTGAGACGTGGCGAGCCATGTAGGGAGCAAGCAGGGCATAAATGAAAGTAATGACAGAATGGCGGCAGCGACTAGCCAGGCGACTTGAGGCGGCCAGGGGTGACAGGCCCGTGGATCTCCTTTTTCGGGGAGGAAAAGTGGTCAACGTTTTCACGGGGGAGCTGGCCTCGACCTCCGTTGCCGTATTCGATGGCGTGGTTGTCGGTTTTGGGAAGCGTCAGGCCAATGAGGTTGTCGAACTCGATGGCGGGATACTTTCCCCCGGCTTTATTGATGGCCACTTTCATCTGGAAAGCAGTCTGCTTATACCAGCCGAATTTGCTCGGGCGGTGCTTCCCCATGGTACCACAACCGTGGTGGCTGATCCTCATGAGATTGCCAATGTTGCAGGTATTGCCGGTGTTCAATTTATGCTCGAGGCGAGCGAGGATATCGGGCTTGAGGTTTTCTATATGGCCCCTTCCTGTGTGCCTGCAACTCACCTGGAGACAGCCGGAGCGGAATTGAGCGCTAATGACATTGAGAAATTAGCCCAACATCCCAGGGTTTTGGGACTCGCGGAGGTGATGAATTTTCCCGGAGTGATTATGGGGGACGAGGCAATTTTGGACAAACTTGAGCGTTTTCGGGACAAAACTATTGATGGGCATTCCCCCGGACTCAGCGGCGCTCAACTAGATGCCTATTTATGCGGGGGGATTGGCTCAGATCATGAGTGTACCCGTCTTGAAGAGGCCAGGGAAAAGCTCAGCAAAGGGATGCACATCATGCTGCGGGAAGGGAGTCAGGCCCGAGACTTGGAGGCGCTGGCTCCGTTGGTGACCGCTCAAACAAAACAGCGCTGCATGCTTGTCAGTGACGACTGCCATCCGGAAGATCTGCTGGAGCAAGGGCACATGAATCGGGTCCTGAGCAGGGCAATGGAATTGTCCATCGACCCGATGACCGCCATCCAACTGGCTAGCCTTAATCCGGCCCGCTACTTCGGCCTGCGCACCCTGGGTGCTATTGCGCCAGGATATCAGGCCGATATGGTGTTGCTCAAGTCCTTGCAGCCGCTGCAAATCGGGCGGGTGTACAAAAAAGGAAAGCTGGTAGCAGAAGATGGTAAATGCTTGGTGGCCAAGAAACCGGTGGCGGAAAAGGTTCAACTGATTTCCATGAACCTCGAGGAGTTGAAAGAGGAAGACCTGCGCCTGCAGACTCAGGGCTCTGAGATGCGGGCCGTCCGTGCCGTTCCAAATACACTTATAACCGAGGAAGAGATAGTGACTGTGGCAGACCGTCAGGGTGAGGCCGTCAGCGATGCAAATCGTGACTTGCTGAAAATAGTAGTGATTGAACGGCACCAGGGTAGTGGTCGCAAAGGGTTTGGCTTTGTTCGCGGTCTCGGCCTGCGTAAGGGAGCGCTTGCTTCCACGGTGGCTCACGACTCTCACAATCTGGTTGTGGTAGGAGTAAGTGATTCAGATATGGTAGTTGCCGCCAACACCTTGAGAGAACTGGGTGGCGGACTGGTGGTGGTCAGTGATGGTCAGGTTCGAGCGCAGCTACCGCTGCCTGTTGCCGGGCTCATGACAGCCGCTTCTTTGGAACAGGTGGTGGCATGGAAAAAAGAAGTCAATCAAGCTGCCCTAGAGTTGGGGGCAACTTTGGAGCATCCCTTCATGGCTCTCTCATTTCTGGCCTTGCCGGTCATACCCAAACTGAAGCTGACAGATCAGGGACTCGTGGATGTGGAGAGCTTCACTCATGTGCCTCTGTTCGTCGATTAAGCGCAGAGCTTATTTTACGGCGAGGCGGGAAGTCGCGCGAGACGGGCGAGACGGGTGAGACGAAGGAGAGAGAAAAGCGAGATCGAGCATAGGTGCAAGGCGTAAGGCAGAGGGCTAGGAATAGTCTTCTCTTAAACCTTGTGCCGTGTGCCTTGAGCCCGGCGCCATTGTGCTTCGAGATTAGATGTTTTGCTTGGTGAACCCACTTTTATTACTGAGAATTGCTTGGCGCGAATGGACCAACATGCAACGATTCATTGAGTACTTGAAAACCGCTCCGCTCCCAGGCGCCCGGCTGGTGCATCATGAATTCATTCCGAGTGGTGGTGTTATCTATGGAAATCTCGATCCACCGCTTACCCCATCCTTGCGCTCAGCTCTGGCCAAAGAGGATATTACCAGACTTTACCAGCACCAAGCGGAAGGTCTTTCCCTTTTTCGAGACGGAGAAAATGTGGTTATCGCCACACCCACTGCCAGCGGCAAGTCGCTGATCTACAACCTTGCCCTGGTAGAGTTGCTGAGTAAGGAAAAGAATGGTCACGGCCTTTACCTCTTTCCCCTTAAAGCCCTGGCGCAAGATCAATATCAGGCCTTCGTCTCATTCAATCAGGAACTGCCAAGCGAACTGCAGCTGGAAGCTGCCGTGTACGATGGGGATACCCCTCCGAGTCGCCGCCGCCGCATAAAAGAGAACCTGCCTCACCTGATCATTTCCAATCCGGATATGCTCCACTTGGGACTGTTGCCTTTCCATCAGCAGTGGGAAGATTTCTTTCGAAACTTGCGCCTTGTGGTAATCGATGAAGTACACACCTACCGAGGTATTTTTGGCTCACACCTGGTTCAGATTCTGCGGAGGCTGCAGCGGGTGTGTCAGCTGTACGGGTCCGAGCCCAGGTTCATTCTGCTTTCTGCTACTATCGCCAATGCAAGAGATTTTGCCAATCGCTTAACCGGAATGAAGTTCCGGGCAGTTGAAAAAAACGGCGCCCCTCAAGCAGGGCGGCATTTCTTTTTCATTAATCCTGACAGCAGCGCCACCACTGTGGCTGGACGTCTGTTTGTAAAGGCTCTGCAAGAGGGGCTCAAGACCATCGCTTTCACTCAAGCGCGCAAGCTTACTGAAATCCTCCACATGAATGTTGCTGCGGCCGCCCCGGAGCTTGCTACAAGAGTCAGCTCCTACCGTGCCGGTTTTCTTGCCGAGGAAAGGCGGGAGATTGAAAAAGGATTGGCCAGCGGTTCTGTGGCCGGAGTGATCTCCACCAGCGCCCTGGAGATGGGCATCGACATTGGCGGCCTGGATGGTTGCATACTTGTAGGTTATCCCGGGACTATTATCAACACCTGGCAGCGCAGTGGCAGGGTAGGGCGGGGAGATCGAGATTCGCTGGTGATTCTGATCGCCCAGCCAGATGCTCTCGACCAGTACTTCATGCGCCACCCCGGAGACTTTTTTCAACGACCCTTCGAGGCAGCAGTGGTGGACCCAGATAATTCCGAAGTGTTGGACGCTCATCTTCCTTGTGCTGCTGCAGAGATCCCTTTGCGTGAAAGTGATGATCTCTATGCTCGCAGCGGCATTCTAGCTGCCAGGGCGTCAGTGCTTGAGGCCAGCGGCGATCTATTGCGAAGCGCCGAGGGTGATGTTTGGTATGCTGCCAGGCGACAGCCGCAACGTCTGGTGAATATACGGAGTGTGGGGCCGGGCTATGCTATTTTTGACGAGTCCAGTGACAAGGCGGTGGGAAAGAACGATGGCGTGAGGGTTTTTAAGGAATGCCACCAGGGGGCAATCTATCTCCACAGAGGCAAGCAGCACCTGGTGACCCGGCTTGATCTGGAGCGACAGAACGTCTTCGTTAAACCAATTAAGGCCCGCTACTACACCAGGGCTCTGAGTGAAAAGGAGACTGAGATATTG
>CBFDBW010000277.1:0-4409 GCA_965603145.1 uncultured Syntrophobacterales bacterium | reverse complement strand
GATACGAGATATGCCTAAGTGGTTCGGGGGGACAGGGTCTCATTCTGGCCGGGATTATCCTGGCTGAAGCTGCTGGCGTCTACGAGGGCAAACATGTTGCTCAGACCCAGTTGTATGGACCTGAGGCTCGAGGCGGAGCCAGCAAGGCCGAGGTAGTCATAAGCGATGAAGAGATTGATTACCCTATGGCCACCAGGTTGGATCTGCTATTGGCCATGAACCAGAAATCATCAGATTCCTTTTACTTCGACTTGAAGCCAGAGGGAACTCTGGTGGTGGATTCTACCTTCGTGACCCAAACCCCCACCACCAAGGCCATTCGTATCCCCTTCACTGACATCGCCCGCAAAGAGCTGGGCAGGGAGATGGTAGCCAACATAATCGCCTTGGCCGCACTGGCAACCTTGACCAAGGTGGTATCATTGAAATCCTTGGAAGCGGCGGTGCTGGCCCGTGTTCCTAAAGGCACCGAGGAACTGAACAGAAAGGCGCTGCAACTCGGCAGCAAAGCAGCCAAAGCGATTTTGAAAGAGAGGAAACCCGAGTCCATACAGGGTCACGGTCCACACCATGAGGATACTGCTTACGAATGATGATGGCATCTACGCCAAAGGAATCGAAGTCCTTCATGAACACCTCAGCAAGGACCATGATGTAATAGTGGTGGCTCCCGAAACCGAGCAAAGCGCTGTGGGACATGCCATCACCCTTACTGATCCTTTGCGGGTGAAGTCTATAAACCGTAACGGGGCTTTTTTCGGCTACGCTGTAAAAGGTACCCCAGCGGACTGCGTCAAGCTGGCTTTAAACGAACTCATGAATCCGCCGCCGGACTTGGTGGTATCCGGAATTAATTTGGGCGCCAACGTCGGCATCAACGTGATCTACTCAGGTACAGTGTCTGCGGCCACCGAGGGTACTATACTGGGAGTCCCTGCCATTGCGGTTTCCATCAACACCTTTCGTGATCCTGACTTCGGACCTGCAGCTCGCTTTGCCCGTTTGCTGGCGCGGCAAGTAAAGGAGCATGGTCTTCCCCCGCATACCTCTTTGAACGTCAATGTGCCGGCCATCTCTGAGAGTAAGATACGAGGCGTTCGGGTCACCCGTCAGGGTGTCACTCGCTTTGTGGAAAAATTCGACCGCCGGATCGATCCTCGGGAGAATGTCTACTACTGGCAGTGTGGCAGCACCCCGCCGCTTGAGGAAGATGGCGACACCGATGCCAGTGCCCTGGCGGATGACTGCATTTCCATCACGCCCATTCAGCACGATCTCACCAATTACGACTTTCTGGAAAGCCTCCGCAGTTGGTCCTTTCCCAAGATTTCAGATTAGAAGCCTAGTCTCAACCCAAGGCGCAAAGGATTCCTGCCTTAGGTCTCCATCTACTTATCTCTCACAGAGAACACAGAGTCTCTGAGCCCTCTGCCTGCCCGGTGAAATCCGCCGTCGGCGGATATTTCACTGGGGAGGAATCGAGAGCCCGCAGAGCCTGCCCTGAGCTTGCCGAAGGGGCTCGGGCGAGAGATACTTACGAAGAAATTGACAGGATGGTGTCGGCGTCGTAGAAAATCCATCTGCGAGTTATTGTAGATTTATGCTAGCCCGCCCGTAGCTCAGCCTGGATGGAGCGCCGGACTACCCGAGTATAGGTCTCGATCGTGCGCTTTTGTCGACGGCGAAATTGATCAGCTACTTATCATCCTTCAATAAGGTCTTGAGATCGGCGAAAGGCTTATGGGTGGCAGGTGGATCCGGCTCGCCGTCCGGCGTCGCCTCGTCATACCATTCTTCATCCAGATATCGCGAGTGCTCATTGTCGTGACAATAGAGACACAGTAGCTCCCAGTTGCTCCCGTCGGGCGGATTGTTATCGTGGTTATGGTCCTTATGATGGACCGTAAGCTCACGAAGTTTCTTGCCTTGAAAATCGCGCCCGCACCGCGCACAGATCCAGGGATAGACCTTGAGCGCCTGCTCTCGATAACCTTGCTCCCGCTGCTGTCGGTTGCGCCGGGCTTCAGCCACAATCCGGTCCAGTTTTTCTTTATCTAATCGTATCTTATTCGATGACATACACGTACCTTCGAGTTGCGTCATTTAGGTCAAGCCTAACCGTCGAACTCAGCCGCCGCAAACAGCGAGGCCGTATCGCTGTCAGATGCAGCAGGTGGTTAGATGCATTCATCTGTCTCCTTCTTCCAGCATCCACTTCTCTGCTTCGTCAAGACTATCAAAAACCATGACTTGTGTTTTCGCATATATATCTGAGTACGCTTGAAACATGCGGGTTAACCCATACACATTAGTTTCTGCGACAACAAAGGCTACTTTAACATCCCTTATGCCAGGTGGAAATGATAGGGAGTATTGTGCCATTTCAGGAATAACACTAGAATCTAGTAATGCAATGTCTATGTCCGTGAAATCCCATAACCTCCCCATACCCTTTCTGTACTTCTCTGAAGATACGGCGACATCAAAAGCTTCCAAAATATCTTCTGAGCTTACCTTGCCGTTGATCTTGATATAGGCGATATTTTTTTCTTCATCTACTCGTAGACCCATAACTATTTGTTCCTTACTCACCTCGACCCATGCAAAAGTGGAAATATTCTCTTAATTCACACTCCGCTTAAATTTACTCTCGCACAAGATATAGTTGTGCTTCGTAGCTTCGCAGGTCTTGGCAGCGAACTCCCACAAACAGGACACACTTTATCGTCCGGCTTAACCATTTCGGTGAGTTTGCACTTGGAGCATTTGACAGGATGGAGTTTGACTCGTTTTATTTCGTCAGGGTCAAGGTTGGTCATTTGGTTCCTCAGATTCTCCTTCTCTCCAGTTGATGCCGTGTTTGGGGAGATACTTTTCTAAGTAAGGTGTGATTTGAAATTTCACCGTGAAGAAATTCTCGGTCATGCAGCATCATTCGTGTGAAGCGTACTCCTATGCCAAGGAATTTTCTCTGGTCAGAAAGGTTGCGCTCATCTGACCAAACGACTTGGGCAGTACAGGGTATGAACCGCCCTTTGGCATTGAAGACTAATGGTATTTCGGCACTACCGTTCAATTGCCTCGATAGGCGGATGAATGCACCGCTTTGACTGAGATTTGCAGTCACTCCATCAATGAGGCCAGGGGGAGTTTGGATTACAACAGGCCATTTTACCTTGGCTCTGGTGTGGCGGCGGTTGTCAGTTCCCATAACAGCTTGTGGAAGATTGTTGGTTGACGGCATTTTTCTCATACCCATTCAGGAGGTATTATGCCAGCTTACATAAATGGGAGGATAACTGGCAAGGAAAAAAGCCCCCTTTGACTGGTCAGGCAGTCGATGGGGGCCAGGGCGTGGTGGTATCTGTTTATATAAAAGAAAGGAGGTACCAGTGTAATTAGCAAAGGTTATGCCAGAGTTGTTTATGGTTAAATCTACAAGTATTTTAAATATTTATATAAATATACGAAAAAATAAGTCAATTAGAATGTGTAAAACATTGTCATACATAGGAAGAGAAATTCTCTCATTCAGGATAGCTCTCTCTGTAGTTCCTAGGAGAATAGTATCCAAGATCTGGCTTTCTATGTCCAAATGGTGAGGATCTTTGCCATCTAATCAAGCAATTGGCGAGTATGGAGCGATACCAATAGAAAAACAGAGCCAAGCTCCGCATCTCTAGGATTTTTGACTCCAACTTTCCGCTGAGAAGGAAATCGACTACCCTCAGTGCTTCCGATCCAGGTCGTACCCCTTGATTTTGTATAGTAGCGCCTTATAGCTAATTTTGAGAATTTTCGCTGCCTGTTTTCGATTCCAACGCGTCTCTTCAAGTACTGCCCCGATCAGTTTTGCCTCAGCCTTTCGGATGGCTTTTTTCTTCACTTCTTTCAACGGAGGAAATTTCCCCTCTGCCGGTAACTCATTACCCAGCTCACTTGCAATGAGGGATGATGATTCTGTGGCAGGTTCATGGACACCAGCATCTTTTGTCTCTCTCCCCATTAACTCTGCCTTTACATTCTCCCAATCACCAAGGAGCATCAAACGCTTGACTACATTTTTTAGTTCTCTGACGTTTCCTGGCCACGAATACTGACAGAGGAAATCCACCACGCCGTTGTCACTGAATTTAGATCGAGGCTTTTCGGCAGACTGTCCAGAGAAGTAGTGAATGAGTGGTTCGATATCTTCTCGTCTTTCCCTTAGAGGCGGTATATATATTCTGATGATATTTAGACGGTAATAGAGATCTTCCCGAAAAAGGCCTTCTTCAATGCGCTGTTCAAGGTCTTGGTTGGTAGCGGCGAGCACCCAGCAGTCCACCTTGACGTCTCTCTTGCTGCCAAGACGCGAGAACTGATAGTCTTGCAAAACCTGGAGCATCTTTGCCTGCAGAGGAAGGGGC
>CBFDBW010000276.1:0-4446 GCA_965603145.1 uncultured Syntrophobacterales bacterium | reverse complement strand
TTACTCGCGAACCTGGTGGGACCCGCTTGGGCAAACTCATACGAAAAATGCTTCTGGACCCTGCCCACAGCGAAATGGAACCACTCACCGAACTGTTTCTCTATGCAGCCGACCGGGCTCAGCACATTGCCCAGGTTATTCGCCCCGCCTTGGAAGCCTGCCAGTGGCTCATCTGTGACCGATTCGCCGATGCTACCACCGCTTACCAGGGATACGGTAGAGGTCAAGATCTCGCTTTTATCCAGCAACTCAACCAGTGGGCCACTCAGGGGCTCTGGCCTCACCTGTCTCTGCTATTGGATTGTCCAGTGGAGGTCGGCTTGGATCGTGCCCGGCGGCGGATAGAAGATACTGCTTTGGAAGGACGGGAAGATCGGTTCGAACAGCAGGCCTTGGCTTTTCATCAAAAGGTGAGAACGGGCTATCTGGAGCTTGCAGCACAGAATCCTGCGCGTTTCAGAATACTGGACGCCACCATGGAATTGGAGCGGTTACATAAGGAGATTGTCGCCATACTGGAGCCATATCTGAACCAGAAGAACTAAACTAGGACCTTCAAGATGAGTTTTGCCGATATCATAGGACAGAAGCGAATAATCAATCTTTTGCGGCGGGCGCTCGCTCAGAAACATCTGCCGCACAGCTTTCTCTTTACCGGGATGGAGGGAATTGGCAAACAACTTACGGCTCTCACCCTCGCCAAAGTGGTGAACTGTGAAAACGGTGCTGCTGGAGATTGCTGCGACCGCTGCGTTTCCTGTCGAAAAGCGGCAAGTGGCAACCATCCTGATATCAACATCATAGAAAGGGACGGCCCCTTTATCAAGATAGAGCAGATTCGTGCCCTCAAGCAGCGCTTACGTTTCAAACCATTGGAAGGTCGTTACCGAGTAACAATAATAAACAACGCCCAGAATATGAAGATAGAAGCGGCTAATGCTCTGCTCAAAGTCCTTGAAGAACCGCCGGCAGAGAACCTCATCATTTTAACTGCCTATGAAATCACATCTCTCCTACCAACTATCGTCTCCCGCTGCCTCCACCTTCCCTTTCAACCGTTGGCAACGGAGGAAATATCCGCCCACCTCTGTCAGGCCCACGGATTGGAGCCGGAGAAAGCGGCTGTTATGGCCGAATTGGCTGGAGGCAGCCTATCACGGGCTGCAGCGCTCCTGGACGAAAAGCAACTTGACCGCCGCCGCTGGCTGCTGGAAACTGTGGCCGGGATCCACGAATCACACATCACTGATCTGTTGGCTGCAGCCAAGGCGTGGAAAGGCGAGGGTCCAGATCTGAAGCAAGACCTTGAGTGGCTAAAAACATGGCTTCGGGACCTGCTCGTCCAGCAGCTTGAGGCGGCGGACAGTATCAGTCTCCTCAATTTGGATTTTGCCGAAAAAGTGGTGGGTGCGTCTTCACGGTTCAAGCCTGATCATCTGCTGGAAATGTTTGAACTTGTCTGCACTGTACAAGGGGCTATGCGTTATAATATTAACAAGAGACTGAGTCTGGAGGCACTCCTGTTGTTGCTGCACACTCGGGCAACCGACCGTGTAGGGGATCCGAGAGGCCACCTGCCAGCTCAGGCTAGAGGACCATTCACCTGGCCAGTTACTGTTGGTAGGTGAATGTAAAATCAACAAACAATATCGAACGACATACGCTGGATTAGGGCAATTTATGGATAACATCGTTGGCATCCGCTTCCGAGAAGGCGGCAAGATATATCATTTTGTTCCCGGCCACTTTGTCCTCAAGGAGGGCGACGAGGTAATTGTCAAAACCGAGAAGGGTTTGAGCCTAGGGATTGTCGCAACTCCGGTCAGAAAACGAGACCCCAACTATCCGAGAGACCAACTGAAAGAGGTGTTCCGGCTGGCGAACGATAACGATCGCCAGCAGTACAAGGATTGTCTTTCCCGGGAGGAAGAAGCCTACCGCTTCTGCCAGGAGCGTATAGAAGAGCGTAACTTACCCATGATTCTGGTGGATGTGGAGCGCTTTTTTGACGGGTCCAAGATCATCTTTTATTTCTACGCCGATGGCCGCGTTGACTTCCGCGAACTCGTGAAAGATCTGGTCAAGAAACTACACACCAGAGTCGAACTCCGACAAATCGGTGTCCGTAATAAGGCCAAGATGATCGGTGGTGTTGGCCCCTGCGGTCGAGAACTGTGTTGTGCCACATTCATCAAGGACTTTCATTCCGTCTCGGTAAAAATGGCCAAAGAGCAAAATCTCTCCCTGAACCCGACAAAAATATCCGGGGTCTGCGGTCGGCTCATGTGTTGTCTCAAGTATGAGTATACCGACTATGTGGAAATGAAAAAGGGAATGCCCAAGGTCGGCAAGCGGATTATTACCCCAGAAGGAGAAGGCAAGGTCGTTCGCCAAAACGTCATGGAGCAGCGGGTGGCGGTCGCCTTAGATGACGGCAGGGAAATTGAATTCGGTGCTTCCGACCTATCCCTCGAGCAAACTGGTGCGGCAGGGAGCAACCAGCGCAGCGGCGACCCAAAACCGACATAGCAAAACAAGAAAACGGGGACTTGGTGAAAAAAGACTGATTCAGGGAGGATCTATGTCAGCGAGGTATTACATCACTACGCCAATTTACTACGTGAATGCTCCACCCCACCTCGGCCATGCCTACACAACCATCGTCGCAGATGTGCTGACCCGCTTTCATACCATAGCCGGGAGGGAGACCTATTTCCTCACCGGTACTGATGAACACGGCGACAAAGTAGTAGAAGCTGCTGCCGCCGTAGGAAAGGATCCTCAGTCCTACGCCGATGAGATTAGCGATCTGTTTCGCAGCGCCTGGCCAAATTTGAACATCAGCAACGACTATTTCATCCGGACCACCGATGAACTCCACAAACAAGTAGTGCGTTACATCCTGCAGAAGGTCTACGATGCAGGGGATATCTACTTCAGTTCCTATAGCGGCCTCTATTGTGTAGGATGTGAACGATTCTATACTGAAAAAGAACTGGTTGAAGGCAAGTGTCCCCAGCATGATCGCCCACCCATCCCCCGCGAGGAGGAAAATTACTTTTTTAAAATGAGCAAATACCAAGACTGGCTCATTGATCACATACACAAGCACCCTGACTTTATTCGGCCGGAGAGATACCGTAATGAAGTGCTCAGTTTTCTGAGCGAACCCCTCGAGGATCTTTGCATCTCAAGGCCAAAATCACGTTTAAGCTGGGGGATTACTTTACCCTTTGATGACCGTTATGTAACCTACGTCTGGTTTGATGCTCTTATCAACTACGTCTCCGCCCTATCCTATCCCGACGGTTCTCTCTTTACTCAATTCTGGCCTGCGGCTCAACACTTGATAGCCAAGGACATCCTGAAACCCCACGGTATCTATTGGCCTACCATGCTGCAGGCCGCTGGCATCCCTCTTTACCAGCATCTCAACGTCCACGGTTATTGGAATGTTTAAGAGAAGAAGATGTCCAAAAGCCGAGGCACAGTTATCAAACCCTTGGATCTTCTCCAAGTTTACGGGCTTGATGCCTTTCGTTATTTTCTCATGAGAGAAATGGTCTTTGGCCTCGACGCCAGCTTTAGTGAAGAGGCCCTTATTACCCGAGTCAATGCGGATCTGGCCAATGATCTGGGCAACCTCACCAGTCGTCTTCTGACCATGGTCCACAAGTATTGTGAAGGTAAAATTCCACAGTCAGACACCGAAGAAAAAGACGATGAAGACCTGAAGAAGGCGGCAGTGGAATTACCCACAACCTATGCTCACCATATGGAACAACTGGAGTTTCACAAGGCTTTGATGGCGGTCTGGGAACTCATCAACCACGTAAACCGTTACATTGACCAGAGCGCCCCCTGGGTTTTGGCACTGGATCCTCAGAAGCAGTCCCGTTTGCATACGGTACTCTACTACTCTCTGGAGAGTTTAAAGCTAGTAGCTGTACTTCTAGCGCCAATCATGCCTGGCTCCAGCCAGGAACTGCTGGACAGGCTTGGACTAGAGATTGAGCCCTCGGAGTTGCGCCTGGACCAACATACCACCTGGGGAACCCTGCAGCCGAACACAGCCACTCGCCGCGGTAAATCACTGTTTCCGCGGATTGAACAAACCATTGAGGATACACAAACGGCTGAACCGTCCAGAAAACCGCTTCTCAAGCTGGATGAATTTTCCCGGTTGGATTTGCGGGTGGCCGAAATTCTTCAGGCTGAATCCATTCCCGGTTCCACAAACCTACTGAAATTGGAAGTCGATTTAGGCGAGAAACGAACAGTGGTCGCTGGAATCGCCCGCCACTACCGCCCAGAGGTTCTGGTGGGTAGGCAGGTTGTGATGGTGGCCAATTTAAAGCCGGCAAAACTAATGGGTATCCGTTCCGAAGGCATGATACTGGTGGGCGGCGCTGAGGGAGAAATGGTACTGATTACGCCCGAGAAAAA
>CBFDBW010000275.1:0-4448 GCA_965603145.1 uncultured Syntrophobacterales bacterium | reverse complement strand
AACGATTTGACTAATTGAAGCTTTGCGCTATGCGCTTCGCGAATGTTCTTGACAGCAACATATCTCTTTCTTACTTTGCTTAGAAGCAGCCTACATTCCGGGTGCAACTCCGGTTGAATATTGTCTATCAGGAAACAAGACGAAGTTCAAGGAACCATGATCGTCGACCGAGTATTATTTTTGCTGGTATCATTTGTGGTGCAATTGAGACTAAGTGTTTCCTGAGTCACAATCCTTGTGTAGGTGAAGGAGTAGAGGAGTAACTCTTATGGACTTCCTTTTTCCCTTCCAATGGCAGGATGTGGTAGACATCCTGGTAATCAGCTTTCTTGTTCACAGGCTGTTTCTTCTTTTTCGTGGAACCACAGCCCTGCAAATCTTGCTGGGCGTTCTCTTTCTTTGGTTGTGTCACACCATAGCTCAGGCCAGCGGGCTCGTGCTTACCAGTTGGTTCTTCCAGGGTGTCGGTGCTGTTGCGGTGTTGGTCATCGTAGTGGTGTTCAGAAACGAAATCCGCGAGGTCCTGATTCAGACCAATCCGGTCAGGTTGTTTCTGGGCCGACCACATGAACCTTGGACAATTGACCTCCCCGAGGTTGAACGAGCCGTCTTCCAGATGGCCAAATGCGGAACAGGCGGGCTGATCGTTTTCCAGCAGCGAGACAGATTGGCTGAGCACCTGAGGGAGGGGATTGTTCTGGGCGGCAAGCTAAGCCCAGAGATTATCGCCAGCATCTTCGCAAAGCAAAGCCCTGTGCACGACGGTGCGACAATTATTCAGGGCGCCCGGATCAAGCTGGTTGGAGCTTTCCTGCCCCTGACCAAGAGAGAAGGCTTACCACAACATTTCGGCACCAGGCACCGGGCCGCAATTGGCCTCAGCGAGGTGTGTGATGCGGTGGTAGTGGTGATATCCGAAGAGCGTGCAGAAGTTTCGGTGGTATACAAGGGCGAGGTGGAACTGATTCAGGAACCGCCTCAGCTGCAAACGGCGTTGCGCCGCTTGCTTTTGGGGGTCGATTCGGGGATAAAACCTCGAACCCGTCTCAGGGAGTTCCTATCCCAATTGGCTGGTCTCTTGGTTACCTTCCTACTGGTGTCAGCCTTCTGGGGGATTTACTCTGGAAAGCAACTGTCTTTGATCAACGTCACCACTTTGGTGGATTTCCGCAACATACCAGAGAATATAGAACTCAGAAGATCTTCCTCCGAGAGCGTTGAGGTGCAAATTACCGGGAAGCGGAGACTCGTCAGCGCTCTCAATCCAAAACAGGTGGAGGCTTTCTTAGATCTAAGTGAGATCGATGCTGGGCTTCACCGTTTGGTACTGAACGCAGACAACATAGAACTTCCCCTCGGGATGGAAGTGGTGCGTATAACCCCTGCCACCATTAGGGTGGAAATGGAAGAGCGCATCCAAAAGGATATAGCGGTGGAACCCCAGGTAGTCGGCAAACCGCCTGCCGGATACCAGATTGAAAGGATCAGTGTCAGGCCTGGTTCTGTGAAAGTAAGCGGACCAAAATCGACACTGAATGCCATGCTTAGTCTATCCACTGAATCCATCAGTGTAAGTGACATCAAACCCCAAGAAGGTGAGAAAGTCCTCGAGGTTCCGGTGGTGCTCTCTCCCGCTTCCCTGCGACTGCTGCCGGGACAGAGTAAAAACGTCCGTGTCACCATTCAACTTATACCCAATAAGAGTTCAAAAACTTCACCCGGGACAACGTTCCCCTGAGGTCAAGAGGTGGGGACCACCTTGTCTTGCCATGGCTGAGCGAACGTTCGTCTACAGATCTTACCTACCAAAATTTACTTTGACACTCTTCTTTCAGCCTGCTAATCTCTAGCTAGCCAATATGCTTTAGGGAGGTTTGATGAGACTATCGACACGCGGCAGGTATGGTACCCGTTTGATGGTGGATTTGGCGCAACGCCATGCGGATGGCCCCATCCCCCTGGCAGAAATCGCCAAACGCCAAGATCTTTCAGCCAAATATCTTGAACAGTTAATCATACTGTTGAAGGGGGCCGGGCTTATCCGCAGTGCTCGAGGAAGGCGTGGTGGCTACATGCTGGCAAGAAGTCCCGAGGAGATCAACTTGGGTGAAATCATTGAGACCCTGGAAGGAAGGCTCGCACTGGTGGATTGTGTCGCTGAGCCTGAGTTATGCGAGCGTTCGCCCGAGTGTCCGACAAGGGGAATCTGGGTTGGGATGACTGACATACTCAAGAAGCAGCTCTTCTCCTTGAACCTCCAGGATGTGGTTCAGAAGTCTGCTCCCCTTGAGGATTTACTGGCAGATTCAGACAAATAAGAGAGGAGAAATCATGGCAAAGGTCGTCCACAGCTCACAGATCACCATTACCCGAGACCGGGGGCCCACCAGAAAAGCTGTTATCAAAGGCTTCGGCGAGCCGGTCTACTATGGTGTTCACGGCGGGATCAAAGATTTTTATAAAGTTGAGCCAGAAGAGGAGCACGCTGCCACCTTGGATCATATCGTGGGTGCTGTTGGCGGCTGAATGATGGGGACACTGGCCATGGTACTGGCCGGAAAAAAGATCCGCACTTTCGAGCATTTGTATCGGGCGGAGGTAACAGGTGACATTGAAGATGTCGACGGTGTTTTAAAGGTCACCCGCATCAAGGTTCACTACTTCCTCAAAGTCCCCGAGGAGAAATGGCAAGATGCAAATGAGGCTCTCAATGCTTACCTCCGCTTATGCCCTGGGGCTCAGAGTGTCATCGACTGCATAGATATCAGCCATGAGCTAAGCCTTGAGGCTATGCCGGAATAACAGCTGTCCGTGTCCTGTTGCCGGATTTGCCAGTACCCATTGCTTACTTACTTGCAACCCTGAACTGGAAATAGAACGGACGACTGACATAATCAACGGTGTAGTTTGACGGCAGCGGAACTAAAATTCTCTGGGCTCTGGGAAATACGTGCAACTTCCTCGCTGCTACGAGACATTACTATCCTGCCATTTATCTGCGCTCCCGGCTCCATTTTCAGAACCGGCGCCTGAATCGTGCCAATGATTTTGGCTGAGTCGAAGATCTCCAGCCTGTCGGAGCATCTGATCCTGCCGACGACAATGCCAGAGACGGCAACCTCCCGTGCGCGCACCTCACCCCGAACCACAGCATCTTTGCCAAGAACAATTGTTCCATCGGAGTTCAGCTTTCCTTCGACAGCGCCCTCCACCAAGAAATTTTCGCTGCACTCGAGATTGCCCTTTATGGTGGTCTTGCTGCCGACATAAGAATGGATAGTCACAACGTAAGTCCTTTTCGCCTAACGCTCAGCGCATAGCGTCAATTGGTTAATTAGTCAAATAGTAATCAGTGAGCGGTAAACAATTCATCTCTTTGACTAATTTTCTAATTCTCTAATTTTGAAATTAACCAGCTGGCTATGTCAGCCATCTCTTGCGGCGTTTGTAGTGTTTTACGTCCCGGTAGGAGCGTTTCGTCCCCACTTCAGTCAAGCCAAGATAGAAGCGCTTTACATCCTCGTTGTCGCGCAACCGTTCCACCGTGTCGTCCAGGACGATGCGTCCGTTCTCCATTATATAGCCGTAGTCGGAGATGGTCAGTGCCAGTCGAGCGTTCTGTTCCACCAGCAAAATCGTGGTCTGCTGCTCGTCGTTAATCTGCTTGATGATATGGAAAATTTCCCCGACCAGAAGTGGGCTCAAGCCCAACGAAGGTTCGTCCAGAAGCATTAACTTGGGCTGCGCCATCAAGGCCCTGCCAATGACGAGCATCTGCTGTTCGCCGCCGCTCAGATACCCCGCCAAAGAGTTACTACGTTCTTTTATCCTTGGAAAGTATGTGTAGACCAACTCCTCTAACTCTTTGATTTTTTTTCGACCAGTTTGAAGATGCGCCGCCACTATCAGGTTCTCTTCCACAGTGAGATCTTCGAATACCCTTCTTCCCTCCATGACCTGGAAAATGCCGCGCCTAACAATCGCTTCGGGCTCGAGGCGATGGATAGCTTCGTTCTCGAATTCTATAACCCCGTCGGTGACCTCCCCTTCCTCGGTTTTGAGCAAACCAGAGATGGCTTTCAAAGTTGTAGTCTTGCCGGCTCCGTTGGCCCCCAGGAGTGAGACAATCTGTCCCTCTTTAACTTCAAGAGACATTCCTTTCAACACCAGAATGACATCGTTGTAAATAACCTCAATGTTATTTACTTTGAGTAGTGACATGTAAGAACACTCGATATACGTGCCTAAAGTGAGCTAAAGTGCCTAAAATTTTGGAATCAGTAAAGAATCCGGGCTCAAAGGACCCGGCTTTGGACTGCCCCCTTAGGGGGCTTCCATACTCTTTCCCCTTTGCGGCAGTCTGCTGGAGTGATGGAGTAATGGAGTAATGAAAGGACCAATTCAAATTAAATTGGGGCTTTTATTTTTCCCAACACTCCAATACTCCA
>CBFDBW010000274.1:0-4454 GCA_965603145.1 uncultured Syntrophobacterales bacterium | reverse complement strand
TCCTGATCGTGGGCTGTTATTTGAGTAGGAGACGATCTGGCAGTAACCTTGGGTTGCAAGGAGCTGTTTGGTCTGCTGTCGGATGACCTGATCTTCAGCCGGCCTGGCTGAAGCCAAGCGAGCCATAGGTGAAGCACTGGGGATGCGGTCGTATCCTGCGAGGCGGGCCACTTCTTCCATGAGATCCACTGCGCGGGTAAGGTCGGCGCGAAAGGATGGTGGATCTACCACGAGAAGGTCCTCGTCAACCGTGCGGACTTTCAACTGGATCGACTCCAAATGTGTACAGATCTCTTCTCTAGTGAGATCTGTACCAAGGAAGCGATTGGTTTTAGACACGTGGAGTTGTATCGATTCCTGCCTGATTGGAACTGGATAGACATCAATGCAGCCTGCGGCCAACTCACCATCGCCCAGTTCCACCATAAGCTGGGCGGCCCGATCCAAAGCGGTCAGTACACCCTCAGGGTCTACCCCCCGCTCAAAGCGATAGGATGATTCGGTGCTCATTCCAAGGATTTTGGCGGTTCGCCTGGTGCCAGTGGGTTGAAAATGGGCACTTTCGATAAGAACGGTATTGGTATCAGGAGTAATCTCCGAGTCAAGGCCGCCCATGATGCCAGCCAGGGCCACGCCGTGGCTGGCATCACAGATAAGCAACATATCTCCGTGCAACTGATGATTCTGGCCGTCCAGGGTTACGAAAGTTTCATTAGGTCGCGCCCGACGTACCACAATACGGTTACCGTCCAGACGGTGGTAGTCGAAGGCGTGCAAGGGTTGGCCCAACTCCAGCATAACATAGTTGGTAACATCTACTATGTTGTTGATAGCCCGGATGCCCTGAGCCTCCAAACGCTGTCGCATCCAGAGAGGAGACGGCTTAATGGTAACATTTTGAACCACCCGGGCGGCATAGCGAGGGCAGAGGTCCGGGTCCTCGGTGGTTACTGAGGTCAAAGTTTCTACTGGTGGACCGGCCTCCTTGAGGTTCATGGGAGGTAGAGACCACGGGAGCCCGAAGAGGGCCGCCACCTCCCTGGCGATGCCCACGAGGCTCAGACAGTCCGCCCTGTTGGGCGTAATGCCAATATCCAGCACGACGTCGTCGAGTTCAAGAGCTTCAGCCAGGGGGGTTCCGGGGGACAAGTTGGAATCCAGGATCATTATGCCACTACCGTCTTCTCCCAGACCGAGTTCTTTTTCTGAACAAAGCATACCTTGGGAGAATACGCCATGAATGTCAGCTGAGCTAATCTTGGCACCGTCAGCCAGACAAGCGCCATCCAGGGCAAGAGGCACCATCTGACCCTCAGCCACATTGGGAGCACCGCAGACCACATCCAGCGAACCTTCAGGTCCCTGCACCTTGCAGACCTGGAGATGCTCAATAGCGGGATGTTGCTTGATGATTTGGATGCAACCCACCACAACCCGTTCCAGGCCGAAGTGGAAAGGCTCGATGGCTTCCACTTCCAACCCGGCCATGGTAAGCCGGTGGGCAATCTCATCAGGTGGAGCATCACAGCTGACCAAGGAACGAAGCCATTTGAGGCTAATAAGCATTATCTAGTCCTTCGGTCGTTGAGATTCCAGTATGGTAACTGACTGAGTAATGGAGTAAGGCGAGCTTATGAAATCCCAAACTCCAAGTACCAAATTTCAGGGTTTTAGGTGTCGGGTTTCAGCGTTCAGTACTCAGCTTCTATTTTTCTTTTTCCTGACACCTGACACCCGACACCTTAGTCATTAAGATTTGGAATTTCTATTCCTCCAATACTCCAGACGTAGAGTCTTAGCATGAAAGGCTAAAATTGTTCTAAAAACCTCAGGTCGTTATCAAAAAACAAGCGGAGGTCGTTGATTCCGTACTTGAGCATGGCAATGCGTTCGATGCCCATGCCAAAAGCATATCCGGTAACCTCTTCCGGATCATAGCCAACCATTTTGAACACTTCTGGATCGACCATGCCGGAGCCCAGAATCTCCAGCCAACCAGTTTCCGAACAAACCCGGCACCCCTCACCCCGACACATGACACACTGGATGTCCACCTCTGCGCTGGGCTCGGTGAAAGGAAAAAAACTGGGGCGGAAGCGCAGATCCACATCCGCTCCAAACATCTGGTGCACGAACACGGTGAGCACACCTTTGAGATCACCGAACGAGACGTCCTTGTCCACCATGAGCCCCTCAACCTGATGGAACATGGGGGTGTGAGTCACGTCTGAATCGCACCGGTAAGCCTTGCCGGGTGCAATTATTCGCACGGGTGGTGGTTGTTTTTCCATAACCCGTACCTGGATAGGGGATGTGTGGGTACGCAAGACGATATTGTCCGTGACGTAGAAAGTATCTTGCATGTCACGGGCAGGATGGTCTTTGGGGATATTGAGGGCCTCGAAATTGTAGTAGTCCAACTCCACATCTGGGCCCTCAACCACCTCGAATCCCAGACGCTGAAAGATTTCTGCGATCTCCATGCTGACCCGGGTGATGGGGTGCAGATGGCCACGGTGCGGCAACCTGCCCGGCAGGGAAACATCTAAGGTTCTAATGTGAGCAGAGACGGAGGTGGTGCGGGATTTAGCCTCTTCAAAAGCGCTTTCCAGACGAACACGCGTCTCATTCAGAATCTTGCCGAGAACAGGACGCTCTTCTGCGGGGCTTTCCCCCAGTTTCTTAAACAGGTCGGAAAGCATTCCCTTGCGTCCCAGGACATCGATGCGCAGCCGTTCCACATCCTTCGCGTTATCGATGCTTGCCAACCGCTCGATAGTTTCCTGAAGGAGGGTATCAATTTCTTGTTTCATCGTTTTGGGAGGAGAACATCTAGGCGTCCCGGCGGGCCAGTTCCGCGATCTGAGCAAAGCCGTGGGGATCGTTGACGGCGAGATCGGCCAGCACCTTACGATCCAGGCCTATTCCGGCCTTCTTGAGACCATCCATAAACCTGCTGTAAGAGAGGCCATGCATGCGGGCGGCCGCGTTTATCCGGGTGATCCAAAGTGAGCGAAACTGACGTTTGCGAACACGTCGATCACGATAGGCATACCGAAGCGCCCTTTCCATATTCAAGCGGGCTGCGCGCAGCGACTTGCTTCGCGCCCCGCGATATCCCTTCGCCTGTTTCAGTATTTTCTTGCGTCGTCTTCTAGAAGCAACTGCGTTGGTGACGCGTGCCATGATACACCCCTATTCGTATAACAATCTAACCCTTGTCAAGAAAAAGAAGCATCCCTGGCGTCTGTCCAGGGTTCTGCACCCAACTGCCCGCCATTTCCCCGCGCTTATGCATAGGGCAGCATCCGCCGAACTGCACGGATATTGGTGGAGTCAACAAGACCAGACTTGCGCAGGTTTCGCTTCCTCTTTGCTGTTTTCTTCGTCAAGATGTGACTTCTGAACGCTTTAGCGCGGCGGAATTTTCCGGTGCCGGTGGTTTTGAAACGTTTGGCTGCGCCGCGATTGCTTTTCATCTTAGGCATTGTAACTCCCGTGTGGTCTCAGTACTACAAACGAGTCAGAAACGATATCTTCTCGTCCAGAAATTGTCAAGAGATTTCTAGGTTGAGGAAGACGGCAGCGACAGCCCGCAAGCAGGGCTCCCTGGCTTGCAAACTTAGAACGGCGTGTGTGTTCAGTGCAGGATCTCGGTGTAGTTCTCACGAGAGGAAGGGATCTTCCCTGTAAAGGTGCAGGTCTCTTGTTCCTCCCGAAAAGCTACGAGCGAGGAGCCAGTATCATGGTCATGTTTCTTCCCTCGAGCTTGGGCGTTTGTTCCACAACGCTTTCTTCTTCAGTGTCCGCAATGATACGCTCGAGGACTTTCAATCCTAGTTGAGAATGGGCTATTTCTCGCCCGCGGAACATGATAGTTACCTTTGCCTTGTTGTTCTCACCGAGGAAACGTTTGATGTGCCGCAGCTTAAACTGATAATCATGTTCTTCGGTCTTCGGGCGGATTTTCACTTCTTTGACCTGGATTATGGTCTGCTTCTTTTTCGCCTCCTGCAATTTCTTGCTCTGCAAGTATTTGTACTTACCATAGTCCATTATCTTGCATACAGGCGGCGTTGCTTTGGGCGCCACTTCCACCAGGTCCAATTTTTCTGCCATTGCTCGCTCCAGTGCTTCTTCCAACGGCACTATCCCTAGTTGATCGCCGTCCACACCGATAAGACGGACTTGGGGAGCTCTAATCCTGTGATTTACGTTAACGTGCTTGTTTATTTTCCTTCCCTCCTTTCTGAGATGAGATTGAGCTTCTGGTCGTTAACTGAAATAGATCGTTTTGCACATTTGAGCCGCCAAAAGCGGACGAATTTGTTTCTCCGCCTCAGGCGGATCGTGCTTCGAAACTGGGGACCCGCCCGCAGGGTGGGGTGTCCGAAGGACCAAACTGGGGACCCGCCCGCAGGGTGGGGTGTCCGAAGGACCAAACTGGGGACCCG
>CBFDBW010000273.1:0-4471 GCA_965603145.1 uncultured Syntrophobacterales bacterium | reverse complement strand
GCCAATTCTTGAGGAAAAAAATAGCGCATCACATGGTCCTCCGCGCTTTTGGAGACAAGGTGGTTCTCCAGTAATCTCCACACCTGGAAGTGAACCGTACAGACTTGTCTCCGAGTGTCGAGTTCAGCTGAAGTGAACCTCAGGACCTTGCCCAGTGACGTCGATATTTCTTTGATTCTAGGTGATACACCTTGATGGAGCACGGCCGGGCCGTACCAAACATCAAAGATCAAAAGTCCGTTTTCAGCCAAGTGGCGACGTGCTGTCTTCAAGGTTGAAAGGACGTCGCCGTTATTCAACTGGTAACCCAAGACGGCGAACATCATGATCGCAGCGTCAAACCTCCTTCTGAGATCTACCGCGCGGATATCCCCTTCCATGAAGTCCAAGAATCCACTTCCTTCAGACCCGGCCACCTTTTCTCGCGCCTGGACCAGCATATCCTTGGAGTGGTCCACACCGACCACTTCGAATCCACGGTTCGCCAGCGGAATGGCATGGCTACCAGTGCCACAACCCAAGTCCAAGATGCTCTTCACTGGCCCCATAGAATAGGACAGAAAGATCTTTTCAAGGAGATCACATTCCCCATCATAATCCTTGTCACAATAGAGACTATCGTAAACAGTGGCGTAGACTTGGCCAAAGACCTTTGTCATAAATCCACCCCAAAATACCAGCTTCGGTGTTTCTGCTCATTCCTCACCATAGCCGAAATCTTCCATAACAGTGCCGACGATATCCCGAAATGCTTTCATATGGGCTGGCCTAAAATGCTGCCGCCAAGCTCCAATCTGTCCTTTTCTAAAGGTTCTCGCTCCAGCCCAGAAGAGACTGCCACACAACTCAATGAGCTTCTGTCTTGACACCCCCAATTCCAGGTATTTCGAAATTTTGGTTACAGTCTCCATCTGAGCTTGGTCGGTGCCTCCACCTCTTTCACCAACAAGGTCTTCAAACTTCACTACAAGCCCCGCCCCATCCTTCACCCAACCAAGATAGTGGCGGTAGTGGAAACCTATATCTGAAGATGGCGGATCGCCACCAAGTTGAGAGGAACTCATCCCAACAATAGATGCCATTAGCCGCTCTTCTTCACTCATCTCCGCATAGTAGCGGTGAAGCCTGTGATCTGGTCGTCCTGCAATATGGAAGGCGTCAGACACGCAGACGTCACGGGGGTCCCTGACTATAGTGACGGTCTTTACCTGATTCCCATTGATAATTCGTAATATCTCCGGGTAAAAGTACATATGACTCCTGGTAAAGCATCCCGGCCTGATTTGAGACAGGCTATCGCTTGCCTGTTGGATGTGTTTCCGTGCAATGGTCCCCATCCCCTCGTTGGGACCAATATCTAAGGATTTTCCAACTTCACGAAAATGAAGGAGTTCCAACAACCTGGTCAGCAGGTGGGTCCCTGCCTTGGGCATGCTGTTGGCCAAGATACGAGGGTAGTGGTGGTGTGTAGCCAAATGCACCAACGCTGATATCCTGGTACAGACATTAGCCAAAGAGAGCTGTGCCAAAGTTCCCTTCCCGGTCCCGATAACCGCTCAAGACTCCAATAGCCCTTGGACAGCCTTGGCAACCTGTTCCAGCTGAACCTCAGTGAGTGCCATCCCAGAGGGCAGATATAGTCCTTGACGGGCAAGCCGCTCTGCGACTGGATACGCTTCAGAACGAAACAGACCGCCTCGACGAAAAACTGGCTGCTCATGAATTCCAAGGAAGAATGGACGGGTTTGTACACCCTGTTTTGCCAGGCTCTCCGCAAAATTTGCAGCATTCATTCCCGTTTCTTCCGAAATCACCACACCATACATCCAGTAAACGTTTTGCGCCCAGGATTTCTCCGCTGGGAGCTGCAACGTGGACAGGCCCTGAAGTCGCTTTGTGTATCCCTGACCCACCCATCTTTTTTTTGCCACGAGTTCATCTATACGCTCTACCTGCGCCACACCAAGAGCCGCCTGCAGATTGGTTATTCGGAAGTTATATCCCAGCTCGTTATGAAGAAATCGCTGGCCAGTCTCGAAGCAAAGGTTGCGCAAGGAGCGCAGCTTGTCAGCCAAACTAGGCGTGTCTGTAAGGACCATCCCTCCCTCGCCGGTTGTAATTACCTTGTTGGCGTAGAAACTAAAGCAGCTCATGGTGCCAAAGCTCCCGCAACGCTGCCAGGTCTTCTCAGAAGTATAGCGGCCTGACAGGTAATTCGCACCGTGGGCCTCTGCCGCATCCTCGATGACTGCCAGCCCGTGCTGTTCAGCCAGATCCAGAATAGGATCCATGTCAACTGGATGTCCGTACATATGCACAGCCATGATGGCCTTTGTCCGTGGTGTAATCCTCTCGGCAATCTGGTCCACGTTCATGGTCCAAGTCTCTGGATGGCTATCCACCAACACAGGCACACCACCGGCATAAACCACTGCCAGAGCGCAAGAAATGATGGTGAACGTGGGCATAATGACCTCGTCTCCCGGCTCCAGACTCAGAGCCGCCACGGCCGCCTGGAGTGCAGCCGTGCCATTGCAAACAGCGATTCCGTACTTGCGCCCACAATATTCGGCCCATCCCTGCTCAAAGGCTTCTATGAATCGCCCGGCAGAAGAGATCCATCCCGTGCGGACGCATTCACTGACGTACTCCAAATCCCTTTGTCCAAGGAGTGGCTCATTGACGGGGATCATGGCTAGAATTTCTCCTTCTCGTCTTCTCCTGTATACGGGCCCTGCTTGATCTCGAGAAAGACGGTGTCTTCAAGCATGCGGAATCCGTGTCCCCCTCCTACCATGAGCATGACATCTCCTGGGCGAAGTTCCCGTGTGGCTACCAGTTCTCCGCCTTCACTGTAAACATCAATTTCACACCGGCCTCGCTGCACAACGAGCACCTCGGAAGTACCGACCAGCTTTCTTGCCAGCGGACGATGCACATGACGCTCAATTTCACCGCCAGCCGGATAGACAATATAGCCAACCTGTTGCTTGTAGTCAGGTGGTGTCAAGAACGTGGTCTCATCCGGCAAAAAATCGGCCCGAATAATATAGGCAAGGCAGGCGTCACCAGAAAAAATGCGTTCCACCATCTCGCCGTTCTCTTCCTTTGCCTCTCGAGCACCTGCGTGTTCGTTCATTTCATAATCTCCAATAGTCTGGCCGAAAGTGTCGGCCAGTGAACATCGAAGTCAAGTCTTTCGCGGAACAGCCGTTGTGCTTCCGCCCGGTGATGATTCTTATTTGAACGCACCCGAATCAAAGCATCCGGCATTTCATCAAAAGAACCGATATTTTCCCCGAAAGCATAAGCCTTAAGTAACCGATCATATTCTTGCTGAGCGAACGAAATGACAGTGATGCCATATTTCATGTAGAATGAGAACTTGCCTGAGGCTAGGCCAATGTTTTCGATATTCTTCTGTACGTACCTTGACGGTGGCACCGGCTTGTAAAGTACGAGACCAATGTCTGCCGACGCCACCATTTCTTCATATTCATCCGTTGGCAATGGCTCTTTTGTCAGAAAAACATTTTGCAGTTTGGCATACCTAATAGCTTGAATATATCGCTCTGCCTGTCTTAGCTCATACGGGGTGTGAACCACCAGTACAAATCCTTTCGGCCATCCAACGACGCTTTCTAAAAGTTCGTCGGCACATGTCCATTCAGCTAAACTACCAGATTGCAAAACGATGGTCTGCTCTCTTGAGATGTTAAACCGTGTCCTTAGGTAATCAGATTTTTCAACTTTGCCAAAACCGTCAGGAGAAACAGGCAAGCATTCGAACTTGTCTAATACAAGATCATTTTCAGCAGCCAACAAGCGCGCCCGACCTGGATCCTGAATGATCACCAGGTCTGCAAGTCGGCTGGCAACCCTCTCGCGCTGCTTTTCCTCAATCTCGGTTTGCACTGAGAGTTCATCACGAAAAAAGATCTCAAAAGAGAGGTAGACCAATGGCACTTTAAAGCGTTGTGCATATTTGGAACCTCTTATTATGCCCAAACTGTCTATACCAAAAATCAAATCGTAGGCACCTGTTGCAAACTTTTGCTCAATACGCAAACGTTCTATGCTTAGCCGTTCTGACCAACAGCGCCATGTTGTTCGAATGTCGCCATACCATAATGACAAGCCCTCGGGAAATCTGTAGCCGGTGATGTTACCCTCCAATGACCGGAGGGACGATGTATCATTCATCATTACATCTACACGGGCCCCACCGCGAATCAGTGCCTTTAGCAGGCAAACCAAGGTTGGATTCGTCACCAAGTCGGGGTATGGCTCAAATAGAGCGATGCGCCGCCTATTGAACGAATTGTCAGCCTCCCGAGTCAAACCCTTTACCTTTTTCTTTGCCTATCTTCCGGCAGGCCCCTTATTTTCATTCCACCGATGACTTGACACACCATTTGCCAACGACACAGTAAAGCGCCTATGAGGCCTCCGAATCAACGCCATCTTCTCT
>CBFDBW010000272.1:0-4475 GCA_965603145.1 uncultured Syntrophobacterales bacterium | reverse complement strand
AGTATGCCCTCAGGACTGGAAAGAAGTTGCTAGGTTCTGAATTTTAATGGAAAATTGGGCGGGAAAATGGTTGTGTTTACTTGTCTTGATTGATATAGTGGCAAAAATTCCATAGCCATCTGGATGAACTGTATCCTTTCCGCAACACTAACATAGCGGACTTTGTTCTGTGTGAAGCTTTAGAATACAAAAGAGGTGGTGGCATATACCGGCTGTTATCAAAATTTTTAATAAATTTTAAGCAGTTATTACCATTAGATTTTTTTAACCGGCTATTCTAGCACCATGCATCTGTCATCGGCACGCTTATTGCTCTATCTCCACCTTCACCCTTGAGGAGAATTGTTCATGCCCCTGCACCAGCGTACTGTCCACGGTGAAATTGGTTGTACCGGAATCGGCCTCCACACTGGAAAAAAAGTCACAATGTCCATCAAGCCACTGCCGCCCAACAGTGGCATTCGCTTCTGTCGAAATGATCTCTTGGGCTCCCCCCACGTACTCGCTAGTCTCGAGAACGTAGTGGACACCAGGTTAGCAACAACCATTGGTCTGAACGGTCACATCGTTTCTACTGTGGAGCATCTCATGTCAGCCTTCGCCGGCATGGGAATAGACAATGCCCTAGTGGAGTTGGACGGTCCTGAAGTCCCCATTATGGACGGTAGCGCCGGGCCTTTCATGTACCTCTTGAAAAACGTTGGTATTAAGCTGCAAGACGAAGTTAAAAAGTTCTTCTTAATCAAAAAGCCTTTCACCCTCAAGAGCGGAGACAAGAATATCAGCGTATATCCTTGCCGCGAATTGAAAATAACATATGTCATCGATTTTGATCATCCTCTGCTTTCCAAGCAAATATATGTCCTGCGCTTTTGTGGCCCCGGCTTTATGAAGGAAATTAGCCGCGCTCGCACCTTCGGTTTCCTCAAGGACGTAGAGACCCTAAAAAATAATGGCTTCGCTCAGGGCGGTTCTTTACACAACGCTATTGTGCTCGACGATTTTCGGGTGCTCAACACCGACGGTCTCCGTTACGAAAACGAATTTGTCCGCCACAAAATACTTGATCTTATTGGTGACCTCCACTTGATGGGGATGCCGATTATTGGACACTTTGTTATTAATAAATCAGGACACACGCTGAACCACATTTTTCTCACTGAATTACGTAAAAGAAAAATATGCTGGAAAGTGGTTAAGTTTTCCGACGAACATGCTTGCGAGGCCCGTCATATCTTGGTCCCAACCTTCACTTCTCCCCAACCAGCCATGGTCTAAGCTGCCCCTACCTACCCGAAACCCCTTGCAATTTATGCTTATTTCGGATAGCATCCCAGGTTAATAGATTAAAACGTAGAAACTGATCGGAGAAACCTGGGGAAGTTCAAATGGAATTTCCCGTGGTGCGTTTGGCCTGAATCTGCGAAGTGGCAACCATCGTGATTAAATAAGATGTCTCAGGCTGTAATCTGGGATAGGGACACTCCGCCTAGGCCAATTCTAACCTTCTTTGTCTGCGGGCACAGAACTGGCTTGCCATGTCCACATTCCGGCGCCATCTAGAGCCATTTACCCTACTACTGCTTTTCTGCTTCCTAGTCTCGCTCCCTTCCCCGCTTCAGGCTGCAGAGGCCACACTCTCAGACATCATTGTTACCAATACCCAGGAGGACCTTCTTGTATTTTTTGACGTACAGGGCTGTTTTACCCGAGAGATGGAAGAAGCGATACTCAACGGCATTCCCACAACCTTTACTATCGTTATCAAACTTTACATAACTCGGACGGTCTGGCTTGACGCTTCCATCGCCTCCATCACCTTAGAACACACCATCAAATATGACACCTTGAAAAACGAATTTCGGATCACGCGTTCGGAAGAGGGCGACACTGAGTTTGTAGTCAAAGACTTTGAAGCAGCCAAGAAGGCCATGGCAGAAATCAGAAACATCAGGGTTGTACCCTTGAAGGAACTTCAAGAAAGGGGTACGTATCAATTGCGTGTGAAGGCCGAGTTGGAAAAGGTTCGTCTGCCCCTTTATCTCCACTATGTATTATTCTTCGTATCACTGTGGGATTTTGAAACCGACTGGTACACTGTTGACTTTATTTACTGAGCAAGATTTTTATAATTCGTGAATCGGGCTCGTTCTATCACCATTCAACCCCAGGCCAATCGGGGCAACGGTCAGTGAGAGAACTGGTCAAGCCATACAGCCAAAACTAGAAAACCATGATTTCTCCGCAAAAACCAGATCGCACCAGGGAACAGAGTCGCCGGAGGCGAGAGCGAACCATCATTATCGTCTCTCTGGGACTGATAATTCTCCTTACCTACCTTGAGAGTCACTTCCTCCAGTTTGGCAGCAAACTCCCCATGGGCAGCAACGTCATAATTTTTGCTTTGATGAACATTAATGTCATCCTCTTGCTGCTCCTTGTTTATCTGGTTACGTGCAATGTGGTCAAACTCATCTTCGAGCGCAAACGCAACATATTTGGTCACCGACTTCGCACCAAACTGGTGATCACCTTTTTCACCTTGTCTTTGTTTCCAACCATCATTCTTTTTGGCTTGGCCAGTCAGTTCATCTCTACCAGCATGGAATACTGGTATAACATACAGGTGGAGCAGTCTCTGAAAACGTCACTTGAGTTAGGAAAGTCTTTCTACCAAAAGGCCATCAACTCAAGTTTTGCCGTCAGCAACCAGTTAGGTGAGAGCGTTTCCAAACGAGACTTGCTAGACAAAATCAAGCGCCAGCAATTACTGAAGCTCATCCGGGAGGCACGTAGCGAACATCGCCTTCACAATATCGCCATTTATTCCAATAATCTCAAACTCTTGGCGCGGGACCCCCAAGCCGATTCACCGCCCGTCGTTCTGGACCAGCCCATGCGCGATGTGATTCAGCAGGTAGCCACCAATGGCCAATCCCTGCATCACATCACCCCCTCAACCGCAGGTGATCTGATCTGGACCCTGACTCCTGTTTACACCTCAACCGACACCAAACAAATGGCTGGCCTTTTGATTGTTGGCCAATTATTGCCACAAGATCTCATGACCAGTATGGCTGAAATCACTCGGGGATTTGAAAATTACCAGCAGATGAAGATGCTGAAGAAACCTATTAAGATCAGCCACCTAATCATGCTCTCCATTGTGACCTTGCTGATTCTCTTCTGTGCCTCTTGGTTCGGCTTTTATCTAGCCAAGAGCATTACCGTGCCTATTCAAGAACTGGCTGAGGGTACCAGACGTATTGCTGGTGGAGACCTGGACGTTCACGTTGACCAGGATTCTGACGATGAGATCGGCACCCTGGTCAATTCCTTTAACAGAATGACTCTCGATCTCCAGGCCAGCCAGGCAGCCCTCAAAGAAACTAACTTGGAACTAAAGCTCACCAGCGAGGAGAACGAGAGAAGACGCAGGTACATGGAAATCGTTCTCGGCAATGTGGCCGCGGGTGTGGTCTCGGTTGATGGCGAGGGACACCTACGAACTATCAACAAATCCGCGGAGTCCATGTTTGGCCTCCAGGCCGAAGATGTACTGCACCGTCACTACTCTGAGGTGCTCCAAACGAACCACATGGAGATAGCCGGCAAATTCACTGAAATGCACCAGATAACCAAGCAGCCCACCATGCAAAGACAGGTTAGCTCTTTGGTGGGTAACCGCCTCATGACCCTTCTGGTTACCGTCTCAATCCTCCACGATGAGGAGGGACAGTACGTGGGTATTGTCGTGGTGTTCGATGACCTCACCGAACTGGAGAAGGCACAACGCATGGCAGCATGGCGGGAGGTAGCAAGACGTATCGCCCATGAAATTAAAAATCCTCTGACTCCCATTCAACTTTCAGCCCAACGGTTGCGGAGGAAATATCTTCGAAGGTTTGCCGAGGACGGCAAGGTGTTTGAGGAGTGCACCCGTACTATTATTAATCAGGTGGATGAGCTGAAGTTGTTGGTCAACGAATTTTCCAACTTCGCCAGAATGCCGGCTGCTAGCCTTTCTCCCAACGACTTGCCAGAGATCGTTGAGGAGACCATATCACTCTTTCGTGAGAGTCATCCTTCAACAAACTTTGTTTTTGAACAACAGAATCCCCTTCCCTTACTGGATCTGGACCGCGAGCAAATGAAAAGGGTTATGATTAATCTACTAGATAACGCCGTGACTGCCGTGGATGGCAACGGCGAAATCAGCGTTAACCTCTCCTTCGATGAGATTCTGAAAATTGCCCGTCTCGAGGTCTCAGACAACGGCCCGGGCATCCCTGGTAAAGATAAGATAGGGATGTTTGAACCCTATTTTTCTACCAAAGAGAAGGGCTCTGGACTCGGTCTCGCCATAGTAAGCAATATCATTGCAGACCATCACGGTTTCATCCGTGTTCGCGACAATCAACCGCGAGGAACAACCATCGTCATTGAATTGCCCGGCGGCAGCCGTAAGTCCAGGA
>CBFDBW010000271.1:0-4483 GCA_965603145.1 uncultured Syntrophobacterales bacterium | reverse complement strand
ATGTGTTCCTTCGAATCCCGCATAACGCATGGCGTCAATTGGTTGATTGGTCAAATCGTTCAAGCCGTAGAAGTCGTTCTAATCGCGGCTAAAAGCCGCTCCCACAGGAAAATCTCTGCTTTCTGCTTTTTTTCAAATCCGCAATCCGCAATCCGAAATCCGCAATCTTCTCTATGCCCTATGCTCTATGCTCCATGCTAACTATCTCCGTGCCAATGCCTCGATCCATAAAAATCTCGAGAAGTACGGCATGTTCTACCCTGCCGTCAATTATGTGAGCCTTGTCCACCCCTCCGTTCACAGCCTCAATGGCATATTTTACTTTGGGAATCATGCCTCCAGTAAGGATTCCCTCCTCAATAAGCTCGGCAGCCTGGGTTGTGTCCAAACTGGAAATGAGGTTGCCGTCAGAATCCAAAACTCCCGGAACATCGGTGAGCAAGATCAGTTTGGTAGCATTGAGGGCCGGGGCGAGCTTCCCGGCGACAAGGTCGGCATTGATGTTGTAAGTCTCGCCTTGAGCCCCCACACCGACCGGAGCGATCACTGGGATGAAGCGGCTCGCCTCTAGGGTCTGAATTACTTCAGGTTGAATGGTTTCCACCTTACCTACCATTCCCAGATCGATAAGCTCCGGGGGTTTATCCCCCGCCTGATCACTATAGAGTTGTAGCTTGCTGGCCTGGATCAAACTGCCATCTTTACCGCTGAGTCCAACGGCCTGGCCCCCGTGCTGGTTGATAAGAGCCACGATTTCCTTATTGACCTTGCCAACCAGCACCATTTCCACCACGTCCATGGTTTCCCGGTCGGTGACTCTCATGCCCTCACGGAAATCAGATTTTTTTCCTATCCGCTCCAACGTTTGTCCTATCTGCGGCCCGCCGCCATGAACCACCACCGGATTGATCCCTACGTATTTGAGCAAAACGATGTCCTGGGCGAAACTGTCCTTGAGGCGCTCGTCCACCATGGCATGGCCACCGTACTTGATGACAATGGTTCTCTGGTAAAACTGGCGCATCCAAGGCAGCGCTTCTATGAGTACGTTAGCTTTTTCGATTAATTCTTTCATAAGGTAAATGCCTAAAGTGAGCAAAAATGTCTAAAATGCCTAAACCGGGTAATGGGTACTGGATGATTGGTGATTACTTTCTCCGCGTCGTTCCACCTTGCCTTCTGTCCTCTGAGCTCTGACCCCCGACCCCTGATTCCTTACTCTATGCCTTTTATAAAATATAACGGCTGAGGTCTTCATCCTTGACTATGTCATGGAGTTTTTCCTGGACGTACTGCCTGGTAATGGCGATTTGCTGTCCCTTCAATTGGTGCGCATTGAAGGAAACTTCATCCAGGAGCCTCTCCATCACAGTGTGCAGCCGTCTGGCGCCAATGTTCTCTGTGCGAGAGTTGACGTCGTGGGCTATCTGGGCCACTTCCTCTATGGCGCCCTGTTCGTAGACAAGTTCAATCCCCTCGGTGGCCATCAACGCTTCATACTGAATGGTTAATGCATTTTCGGGTTCCCTGAGAATACGGACAAACTCCTCTTTGCCAAGAGGATTCAGCTCCACGCGAATCGGAAACCGTCCCTGGAGTTCAGGGATCAGATCAGAAGGTTTAGAGGCGTGAAAAGCCCCGGAAGCTATGAATAGAATGTGATCGGTGCGGACCATCCCGTACTTGGTATTCACGGTGGAACCCTCGACAATGGGCAACAAATCCCGCTGTACTCCCTCTCGCGACACATCGGGTCCCCTGGTACTCTCCCGAGAAGCTATTTTGTCAATTTCATCCAGGAAGATAATGCCAGAATGTTCCACCCTTTCGATGGCCAACTTGACTACCTTGTCCATATCGATCAACCGCTGCGCTTCCTCTTGGGTAAGGATTTCCAGCGCTTCCGGGAGTTTGACCTTGCGCCGTTTGGTGCGGCGAGGCATCATGTTGCTCAGCATCTCCCGGAAATTGATGTCCATCTCTTCCAACCCGGCACTGCTGAAAATCTCGACCATGGGGTAATTGCGATCACTGACCTCCAGATCCACGAAACGCTCGTCAAGCTTTTTTTCTCGCAACAGCCGGCGGAGTTTCTCACGCGTTCCAGAACGATCCCCCGCCTCACGCCGTTCGAGTTCAGTGGTGGTTTCAGAGCCGGTTTCTGCCGGGTATTCCTGACCTCTTTCGCTGGGCAGCAAAATGTCCAGGGTCTTCTCCTCAGCGATTTCGCCGGCCCGCACCATTACCTTTTCTTGTTCTTCCCCTCTGACCATGTTCACTGCCAGCTCGCAGAGATCACGAATCATAGATTCCACGTCACGTCCCACATACCCCACCTCCGTAAATTTGGAGGCCTCAAGCTTCAAAAACGGTGAATTGGCCAAAGAAGCGAGACGGCGGGCTATTTCGGTCTTGCCCACGCCGGTGGGGCCAATCATGATTATGTTTTTCGGAGCGATCTCGTCCCTGAGATGCACAGGCACCTGCCGACGACGCCAACGATTTCTGAGGGCGATGGCCACCGACCGTTTGGCGTCTTCCTGGCCAACGATATATTTGTCCAACTCCTCAACTATTTCAGGTGGAGTCAATGCCTTCATTGTCTTCTCTCAGTTCTTCAAAAACAAACTCGTCATTGGTGTATACACACAGCCCGGCTGTGATCTCCATAGCCGCCTCGGCAATCTGGCGGGCACTGAGGTCAGTATACTTAGCCAGAGCACGCGCCGCAGCCAGCGCCTGGGAGCCACCTGAACCAATTGCCAGCAGGCCGTCATCCGGTTCGATCACATCACCTGTCCCGGAAATAACCAGAGAACCTTCACTGTCCACTGCTGCGAGCAAGGCTTCCAAACGGCGGAGCATCCTGTCGGTACGCCAATCTTTTGCAAGTTCAACAGCCGCTCGGCGCAGATTACCACTGTACTGCTCCAGTTTGGCTTCGAAACGCTCAAACAGGGTAAAAGCATCAGCAGTGGTGCCGGCAAAACCAACGATCACCTTGTCATGGTAAAGACGACGAACCTTGCGCGCCTTGTGTTTCAAGACGGTATCACCCATGGTCACCTGGCCATCCCCAGCAACCACAACCTGGTTTCCTCGACGCACTACGAGTATGGTTGTACCCTTCATAATCGGTCACACCATCCAGTTATTTGTTGTATCCAAGTAGCTGATTAAATCCGAATCTCGAAACCGGGCCCCGCCCGCAGGGTGGGGAGTCCGAAGGAAAATTTTGAAAAACGCCTATTCATTTAGCTCCGCAGAGAATCTTCTCTCCCCCACTGATTGGGGGAGAGGGAGAGTGTAGTTATCTTGCGGAGCAAAAGCCATAATCGTTATCGAATTTCAGACCTCTTCTTCGTCTGCCTCCTCCTGTCGTCGTAGCCGGCTTCTAGGGTGGGCCTTATCATACTCGGCCATGAGCTTGTCTACACTGAGATGCGTGTATCGCTGAGTGGTAGACAAGCTGACGTGGCCCAGCATCTCCTGAACAGCCCGAAGGTCAGCTCCGGCGTCCAGCAAATGAGTGGCAAAGCTGTGCCGGAGACCGTGAGGGCTTAGTGGCCTACCCAGGTTGCATCTCTGCATATGCTTCTTAACTAGTCGCGCAACACTTCTGGAGCTGAGCCGGCCACCGCGGTTATTGAGAAAGAGTGCTCCGCGTTCTGTCCGGCCGGCCAACAACTCCCCCCTCTTTTCTAAATAGTTGGAAAGGGCTTTTTTCGCTTTATCCCCTATAGGTACGATCCTTTCCTTGTTCCCTTTACCTATCACTCGAGCGATACCGAGCTCTAAGTCCAAGCTGTCAAGATTCAAAGCTGTGAGTTCGCTTACCCTCAGGCCACACGAGTAAAGAACTTCCAGAATGGCACGGTCACGACTCCCAAGCACGCTATCGGTATCTGGACCGTGCATGAGCTGGAAGGATTCGTCCACCGGCAGAAAATCCGGTATCGGCTTCCCCATCTTGGGTGCGGAAACCATGTCTGCGGGATTCTGTTTGATTTCTGCCTGCCTGACCAGGTAGCCGAAAAAAGAACGAAGTGCTGACAACTTTCGCGCCACTGAACTCTTGGCATTTTGACGATAAAGTGAGGCGAGATAGGCGCGAATATCCAGATGGTCTATCTGTCCCGGAACCAAGGGTGTCTTATCCTCTCCCCCTATTTGCTTACCCCTCTGTCGCATGAAGCCCGCGAATTGCTGAAGATCGCTCTCGTAGTTTCTCACTGTGTGGTCAGAATAATTTCTCTCCACCCTGAGGTAACGGAGGAAGTCCTGAAATCCTTTTTCCACCGCAGCTTTCTCCACGTAATCAACTGAAAACTTAACATTTAGCACAGTGCCAGAAAAAGAATCAACGAAAAAGTGGCCCAGGAGTTTCCCCAAGAATGTTATGAGCGACACAGGCCAAAGGGGAAGGCTCGTCCACAACGAGCAATTGAATCCCACTAAAGCGGGATTCGAAATGTAAGGAAGA
>CBFDBW010000270.1:0-4489 GCA_965603145.1 uncultured Syntrophobacterales bacterium | reverse complement strand
AATCTGCAATCTACAATACCCATAACTGGCTTGACCAGAGATGGGCAAAATTGTCATTCTGGACTCTTAGGTCTAATAAGTATGCCCTTTTCTTCCAAGCTCCGATATTTGATGATACCCTGGGTCACTGCCTGGGCAACGGCCTCTTGAAATTCAGGCTTTTGTAATTGGGCAGCCTCCTCCAGGTGATTCAGGGACCCTAGTTCCAGCATTACAGCGGGCATGCGAGCCCTTCTGAGCAAGTAAATATCCGCTGGAAGCACCCCACCCGAAGCCCACGGAATTGACCAGAGCAGCTCCTCCCGCATTAGCGAGGCCAACATGCGGCTTTTCTCCCAGTACGGTTCTTGTTCCTGGTCCCATGGTCTCACTGTATTTGAAGATGGAGTGGCAGTGGGTGATGCGGTCGTTGGGGACCAGTAATATATAGAAAATCCTGTTGGATCGGACGCGAAGGTGGTGCCGAGGTGCAGGCTAATAAATAAATCTCCATGGTTATGGTTGGCCAAACCGGCCCGATCGTCCAGAGAGACAGCCTGGTCATCTGTCCGGGTCAATTCCGGACGAACTTTCCCGGTCTCCTCTAGAGCTTTAACCAGTTTTTTGGCCAGAGCCATCGTTATATCTTTTTCGAGAAGGCCACCCGATCCCATACTGCCGGTGTCTTGGCCGCCATGGCCAGGATCCACGATGACTTTATAAGCTTTGACACCATCTTGGCCCATGCAGACCGCCGGCCAAAAACATAGGATCGCTGCTGCTAGGCCAATCAGTGCCACGTTCAGATACCAAAAATCATTTCGCATTTTCACAATTCCTAATTAGCCGCAGACTGACGCAGACAAACGCAGACATTGGATTATTTTCACCGCAGAGAACACAGAGCACGCAGAGGGTAAGGATAGCTTAAGGAGTCTGTGGGTAGCACTTGGGAACAAGAATAAGCTAGCTTATCCTTGCCACCAAGCGCTTCCCACAAGTCCCGATGATACATCATCGGGACTCCTGCTTTGCAGGGCTCCTTAAGTGATCCTCGTGACAACTCTACCACTTCTGTCTGTTTCATCTTGTAAATCCTGTACATCCTGTCAAATGCGTTACGCTCTTATCACTTCGTGTTCTTCGTGCCCTTCGTGGTTCTACCTAAAATTTTCTCTGCGCTCTCAGCGTCGTCTGCGGTTAGATCCATCTCCGCGGGGCCTTTAAATGACCATCAAATCGACTCAAATTCTTTTGTTCCCTTTTGTCCTCGTCTCGTCCCATTGCTCTGCCGACTGCCAACTGGAGACTGCTGACTTGAGCGAAAACCCTACCTTCAGTTTGGATACATTAATGAAAAATATGCCTATGATTGCGAGCACTGCCAGGGTGAGAAAGTGGAGTAAGATAGCATACGCAAGAGCAATGTCTTTCCCCACCCCAAACAAGCCTAGAGCTACCACGCAGGCGTAATGATAGTTGCCTATGAAACCTGGTGCTGCGGGCAGGGCAATCCCGATACAGGTCAGCACCAGAACGGTAATCCCTGCCAGCAATCCCAATTGTAAGTCCATGGAGCGAAACAGAACCAATAAGGTAGCGAGCGCGACAGCCCAGATTACTGAGGTCAGCGCCAAGATTGCCAGGAGCCTTTTAAGGCTTGTCACTGCTTGCATGCCGCTGTAGAAAGTTTCTGCAATACGGGTCAGGGAATCTGACAGAGATATGGGCAGAATCCGTGCAGCAACCTGAAAGAACCTCTCGCGGAATCCTGGGAGTGAGCCGAGCAGCACAAGCAGGACAGCAGCAAGGAGTATGAAGACGAATCCTTTAAATGAAGAGAATATCAAGCTAGGCAACCGGAGTGCGGGAAGACATATCGCCAGAAGAACTACAAGAAAAGTGGAATCGATCAGCCGCTCCAGGACCACGGAGCCCATGGCTGGGCTCAGGCCGACCCTGCTGTTTTGGTTAAGCAAGTAAGGCCGAGCCACTTCACCCAACCGTGCCGGCAAAATCCATACAAAAAGAAACCCTATGCAGGTGATGGGAAGGAGCAACCGCTGACTGAACTGTTCCAAAGGCGCCAATAATAGCCCCCAGCGGACAGAGCGCAGGACCTGAACCGCAGTAAGGAGGATCACCACAACTACCACCGATATTACATCAGCCTTCCTTATCCCGTCCATTACCTGGTCCAGCTGAACATTCCGGAGAGCTAAATAACCGGCCACCAGGCTCACCGCCACAGAGACGACTATTTTTAAGAGATTCTTAGTCATTGGTCGAAGTTCGCAGAGCGCTCTCGCGGCATTAGGTTGGAGGAGCGCTCAGGTTCGACTAGCTCACCTTCGCTTGAGGTTAGAGGCAATTGATAACTATGTAATCTGCCTTGTTGCCCCAAACCTCAAACATTTTCGCTGCTATCTGCTGCCTACTGGTCAGTGTCTGGTGCTTGCTCGGTAGCGGATAGGTCCGATAGCTCCAATTTCTCCAATGCTGTCACGGCATCACGCATTCTATCATTCAAGGGCGTAGACTTCTGCTCCTTGTAGTTGTACATTACCTGCACGGATCTGCCCTCAGTTATCAACCGGCCGGTGGCCTTATCTTCCATCCTGTACTCAAAATGAAAGCTCTTGTTGCCCAAATTGCGAGCTCTGATACCGATCAAGAGGGTCTCACCGAGGTATGCTGGACTCAGGTAGCGGCAGGTCACCTCGCCCAGAATGAAGTTTATATCTTTCACCCCGTCTACTGTTCTCAAGACTTTCCAGTACTGCATCCTGGCGTCTTCCATAAACAATACAAAAGCCACGTTGTTCACGTGGCCCATTGCATCCAGATCTCGAAAAAGCACCTCGTGCTCAAAAACCACCTGGTATCCTTCCATTGAAACGAACCTCCACATGAAATCCTGCCGCGGCGTCCGCATAGTCTAGCCGATTTTGTCCATCAGTGCCACGCAAAAAGCCAGTCGGCTGTATGTGTGAAAGGCGAGAAAGGGCCAAGGCGAGAAAGGAAAGACAAACAAACTTAATAGTAACCTCTTATCCCTGTCTTGTTTTCGCCGCCTTTCTCGCCAAATAGCTTTGACATATAGACTCCAACGACATAGCCTGCTAAATATTCACGATCGAGACGGTTGAGGTGAACTGATTAATGGAAAACACACCTAATATCCTACTCATTAACCCATGGATTTACGATTTTGCGGCTCATGATTTGTGGTCTAAGCCGTTAGGACTGCTGATGCTAGCCGGCCTTCTGCGCGCGCAAGGCTATCAACTCAGGCTGCTGGATTGTCTGGATGTTCATGATTCACGATTGCAAGCAATTCCTGGTATGAAGCCTGCTACTCGCCGCGCCTTCGGCACCGGCAAGTTTTACCGTACTCAGGTACCTAAACCCTCTTCCCTGCAACAATTTGAGCGTAATTATTACCGCTTCGGCATCACTCCTGAAATGTTCCAGGAGCGTCTCTTTGAGGGAGTCAAACCAGATGCGGTCCTGGTCACCTCCACTATGACCTACTGGTACCCTGGTGTGCTTGAGAGCATCCGATTAGTTAAAGAGCACTTCCCTGACGTCTCCGTGGTGCTTGGAGGTATTTACGCCACCCTCTGCCGGGAGCACGCTATCAGCAATAGCGGTGCCGACCATGTACTCTCCGGGCCCGGTGAGAACCAAATATTGAAACTATTGGAGAAGCTAACCGGCTACTCTTCTGAAAAGCCATCTCACAATGTAAAGTTGGACACCTTGCCGTGGCCGGCCTTTGATCTGTTGCCCCAACTCGACTATATATGTACGCTTACCTCCCGCGGTTGCCCCTTTCGCTGTCCATACTGTGCTTCAGACTTGCTTTTCCCGCATTTCATTCGAAGAGATCCGATAGAGGTGGTAGACGAACTGGAGTACTGGCATGAAAAGTACTCCATCGTGAATGTTGCTTTTTACGACGATGCCCTGCTTATAGATGCGAGCAAACACATACTCACTTTGCTCGCTGAGGTAAGACGGAAAGAATTACCTCTGCAGTTTCACACCCCTAATGGTCTTCACATCATTGGGCTTAGCGAAGAAGTTTGTGAAGCGCTCTTCCTTGCTGGTTTCAAGACCGTGCGCCTTGGTCTGGAAACCGGCGATGACGAGCGTCAACAACAACTAGGAGCCAAAGTGGAGCCCGGGGCTTTCTCATCCGCCATGGCCAATCTCACCAAGGCAGGTTTTCAGCCTGAGCAGATTGGAGTATACCTCCTTTGTGGTCTTCCCGGACAAGACCCAAATGAGGTGGCCCAATCTATTCGTAAGGTACTAGATCACGGAGCCAGACCTTACCTGGCTGAGTATTCGCCTATTCCCGGCACTCCCTTGTGGTCTGAGGCACTGCGCTGTTCCCCTTTTGACCTGGCCAATGAGCCCTTGTATCATAACAACTCTCTGTTGCCTTACCGCAGCGAACACTTTGGTTTGGAAGAGTTGCAGGAGTTGAAGCAGTTGTGCAGAG
>CBFDBW010000269.1:0-4536 GCA_965603145.1 uncultured Syntrophobacterales bacterium | reverse complement strand
TGTCTAATCTCGATAAATGGGTACAGAATCGTTGGCTCAACACAGTTCAGGCGTTAAGCGTCAGGAAGAACAGCTACTCGTTGATCGTTGCCGGCGAGGAGATAGGGAATCTTTTGCCCAGCTGATGCGACTACATGAGAAAAAAATCTACAATTTCATCTATCGCATGCTGGGAAGTGAAGGGGAAGCTGAAGATTTAACCCAGGATATTTTCATTGCTGCTTTCCGGGGGATACGGAGTTTTCGGGGTGAAGCCAAGTTTTCAACCTGGCTCTATCGCATCGCCCTCAATCAGGCGCGAAATCGCATCAAGTACCTGTCGAGAAGAAATTTTTTTGCCAGACAGACGAGAAGAGCAGATTACGGATTAAACACGGGGTCGGAAAGTACAGAGGGACTGGCCGATAGTGCTCCCACCCCAGAACAATGGACGATGGCGAAAGACCTGGCCGCCCAAGTGCAGGAATGCCTCAACCAAATACCACCCCAGGCCAGACAAATACTGGTATTGAGGGATGTACAGGGTTTTTCCTATGACGAATTGAGTGAAATGCTCTCTTTAAAGCCTGGGACAGTGAAATCACGTCTGCACCGAGCCAGAGCATCTCTGCGGGAATGCCTTGCAGGCAAATTTGAGTAACCTATGAACTGCGGGAAGTATCAATCACAATTCAACGATTATCTGGACGGCGACCTGTCGCCGAGCGAGCGCGAAACATTACAGTACCACCTCAAGGAATGCCTGCCGTGTTATCGTAAGTGGGGTTCCTTACAGAAAACCCACGAAATTTTACATCAACTGCCGTCCCTCGATCCTCCCGAACATCTCAGCGCCGTGGTAATGGCACGGTTGAAGGATAGCCGTTTCCGTCAGCGTTTTTGGTACCCTGCCAACCTCCCCCGCTGGCTTCCCATGGGGGTGGGTGCAGCTTTACTGTTACTTATCTCTGCTGCCCTATGGCAGGTGATGCCGTCTCAGTACCCTTGGCAATCACTTTTCCCCAGTTCCCGGAAAAATGTGGCGACTGGCCCCGGCTTTTCTGAGAAACCCCACGAAAGCCTCACGATAAGGAAGAGAGATTCCGACTCATCTGCTCCGGTCATGGTACTGAGGGTCAAGGACTTCTCCAGGGCAGCTCAAGAATTGCGGTCAATGCTGCGTTCGTTTGCTAGACCACCGCTGCCGGAAAGACAGTCGCCTCGCTCCCCCCATGCCGGATCAGCTCGTTTATTCCAGCTCCAGATCCCGGGCCAACGTTTGCCCCATCTGCTCCGGGAATTGCACAAGATCGGCCACCTCGACCAGGGCCAAGTGGAGAGCCAGAAATTAGCCAATCCTGGTCAGCAAGAGCAGGTCTCCATTCGTATAGTGGTGGTGAGCAACGGATCTGATGTAGAGATACGTCAACTACGGGAAGGAAGGTGAAAGGAGGGATTGCTCACTCAATACGCTTCCAGCGTGTGCCTTCTGGGGTATCGATAACCTTGACCCCTCGCCCCAAAAGTTCCTGGCGCAACCGATCAGCCTCGTCCCAACTCTTGTTGCGTCTGGCTTCAGCTCTGGTTTCCAGGAGTCGGCAGGTATCTTCATCCAGCTCGGCCTCCAGGCATTGTAAGACATTCAACACAGAATCAAGCCGTTCCATAGCCGCAAGAGCTGATTTCTTTTGACTTTCGCTTAAACGGCCACCAGACAGATATGGATTGAGCTTACGGATAAAACCGAAAACTGCCGCCAGTGCCGATGAGACGTTCAGATCGTCGCCCATGGCCTGATCAAAGTTCTGCTCAACTTCATAGATGAACTGATCGACCTCCTCGGTAGCCTCCCCTGTAATCACATGTTGTAGCCGCTGACTGAATTCATCCAGCCGCTCCAAACCCCGAGCAGCCTCCTGTAAGCGGCCCTCGTCGAAATGCAAAGGTTTGCGGTAATGGGTAGCCAGCAACCAATAGCGAATCTGTCTGCCGCTGTAGCCGCCATCCAACAATTGCTGCACCGTCACCCTGCCTTCTCCCTTTCTGGACATCTTCTTGCCGTCCATCAACACCCGTTCGCAATGGATATAGTAGTTGGCGAGCTGTTTGCTGGTCGCGGCCTGGGCAATGGCAATCTCGTTTTCATTGTGGGGGAATAAAAAGTCCAAGCTGCTGATATGAATGTCTATGGTCTCCCCCAGCTGCTTCATGGCTAAAGCTACTGTCTCAAGGTGTAGAGATGGCAGCACATTTCCCCAAGAGGTTTTCAGATAGATCCCACGCTTCAACTCTGCCAGGGTGGCCCGTCTGAGTAAGGTAAAGTCCCGGGGATTCAGCTTCTCATACGCTTCAAGATCAACCGTCTTCCCGAGTCTGATTTTCTGCAGATCCACTCGAGATAGTCTGCCGTAATCCGAAAATTTTGAGATGTCAAAATAAATAGACCGCAATTTCTCGTAGGCAAAACCCTTTTCCATCAGGCTTTTGCTGATGTCCAAGATATCGTCAACATGGTCGCTGGTGCGCGGATAGTAAGTGGCCGGCTGTACTCCCAGGACACTCAGATCCCGGCGACAGATCTCCATGTATCTCTCAGCATTAGCGTCCAGATCAGAATTGGTTCGACCAGGGTCCAGTAGTGCCTTTTCCCCCATATCGGTAATATTGACCACCTGGGTTACCTCAAAACCCTTGTATTCCAGATACCGCCGCAGGAGATCAGCTACCACAGAGCGGCGACTCTCTGTCATATCGAGGGATTCACCCACAGCCGGCCCGGTGGTAAAAAGGGAGATTTTGCCTTCCGAGATGGGTTTGAAGTCTTCTTTCTGGCGGGAAAACGTATTGTAAAAGCGGAAATCAGGTTCCATTAAGGTGGTAAACAAGTTAGTGCTCAGATAGCGCTCACCGCCGTCGGGGAGAATTGCCACGATGGTTCCTCGCCTTAGATCGCTGGCTATCCGAAGCGCCGCCGCCATGGCTGCCCCTGCGCTCATTCCCACAAAAAGACCCTCTTCTCTGGCCAGTCTCCTCGCGGTCTCGAAGGCCTCCGCGTCCTCGATATGGACGATCTCATCCATGATTTCTTTGTCGAATATGCCCGGCACGTAGGACTCCTTCATATTTTTGAGACCTTGAATCTTGTGCCCCATATAGGGTTCTACCGCAATGGTTCGGACATTTTTCTCATATTCCTTCAAGCGTTTGGTGACGCCGACAGCAGTACCGGTTGTGCCGAGAGTCATTATGACATGAGTCACCTTGCCTTCGGTTTGCTCCCAGATTTCGGTGGCGGTGGTATGGTAATGAGCTTTCCAATTGTCTTCATTGTTGAATTGATCAGGCATATAATAGCGTTCAGGAAATCTACGGACTAATTCGTAGACCTTCTCTATAGCACCATCCGTACCCAGAGCTCCTGGAGTTAGCAGGATTTCGGCCCCCAGGGCTTTCAGTATCTTCTGGCGTTCCTGGCTGGCGGTTTCTGGCATCGCCAGGGAAATACGATAGCCCTTCACTGCGGCAACCATGGCCATACCAATACCGGTATTGCCGCTGGTGGCCTCAATTATGGTCTTTTCGGGAGTCAGTTCGCCCCGCCGTTCGGCTTCCTCTAGCATCTGAAGGGCAATGCGGTCTTTGACGGAGCCGCCGGGGTTTTGAGACTCCAGCTTAGCGTAAATATCAACGTTCGGATTGGGATTGAGACGGCTGACGAGAATCAAAGGGGTGTTGCCAATCAACTGCAGGATATTATCATAGACATTTCTCATGGTTCATTCCCGTGAAAAAACCATTTGTTTTGCTCGGCTCAGGCTGCTATCGGAAATACGATTTGTGCTGACGCTCTTGAATGTGGAAAAAACATACTAAATAACCGAAATACTAGCAACAACAAATGATCTATCCATTGGGGCTATTCGTAAGACAAGCATTGTTTCAGAACCCTTGTTATGCATCAGCAGGGGAGTAAGGCTTCGGTCCGATAGATTTTTCCATCTTTTTCTAGAGCAGTTGCCGGGCCATCTTCCCTTGTGTCTCATAAGTGTTTATTATAGCCTTTGACAGTGGACAGAAAATAAGGAGATTCTTATCTCATGCTGATGAATCGGAAAATTTTCGCCCTAGATTTGTCTGTGGAAGCTACCTCGGCCTACATTCTCATCTGTACCCTGGCCGAAAGCGGTACACCGGTTACCATTGAGTCGGCGGGCTCATTCTGGAATGACAGCCCGGAGGCTCTAACAAGGGCCTTAGAAGAACTCAACCGCCACCGCGTAATCTATGAGGCACTTGACTCCAACCAAATGCGGCAATACCTTCTCAATCCTCCTGATCGCTGGGAGAACCCTGCCGAGTAAAATTGTAAATAGTAAGCGGCAAGCGGTGAGCCCTCTAACAGGCTTAGGGCAAGCAGTGAGCAGTAAGCAGTCAATAAGTCAGCTATTTTACTAATTCTCCAATTTTATAATTATCTAATTATCTAATAAATCTGTGCTGTCTTCTCTTCCAATCCGAGTTCCCGGGCAATTTCCCTGGCGGTTTCTTCCACAAAAG
>CBFDBW010000268.1:0-4541 GCA_965603145.1 uncultured Syntrophobacterales bacterium | reverse complement strand
CTCGCCAAGCTGAGATGCGTAAAGACAGGAGGCTCAGGTCCTCGTTGTTCCCCAGCCTCCCCCTTGACCATGCTTTTTCCCAATTAGTCCTGAAAAAATGGGGAAACTCCTGTCAAACTTTCCCTTGACTTTGTTTTCTGCGCTGAGGTAATTTCACATGTTACATTTTTTCCAGGGTTTCCCCGGCAGGACCTGTTTGAGAATGCGGAACTAGCAGCAAACGAGGCGCAATCAGACCAACAGTCAACCTGTGAATCCCCTTCCGTATTCAGAAAGCAATCCAAACGGATCGTACATCGCAACATAATCTCGACAACAACGCTAGAGAGGAGTGTTCATGAGTACAGCTATTGCCAATCTAAGAACAGTGGGAATCGTCTCCCATGGAGGCGCAGGAAAAACCAGCCTGGCAGAAGCAATGCTCTTCACCACAGGTAATTCCAAAAGGCTGGGTAAAGTTGACGACGGCACTTCTGTTATGGACTATGACCCCGAAGAGATTTCCAGACAAGTAACCTTAAGTTCGTCTTTCTGCACCTTCGCCTGGCAGAATTCATCCATCAGCATCATTGACACCCCGGGTGATTTTAACTTCCTGGTCGACACCCAGACTTGTCTCCACGGAGCGGACGGGGCCGTGGTGGTGATTGACGCCATCGACGGCGTAAAGGTGCAGACAGAGAAGGTCTGGGAATTTGCCGACGAGCTCAATCTTCCACGACTCATTGCCATCAACAAAATGGACCGCGAACGTGCCGATTTCTTCAAGGTTGTCAAGGAGATCAAAGAGATATTCGGCGACAAAGCCACCCCGGTACACCTTCCCATAGGAGCTGCCGAGACCTTCAGCGGGCTGGTTGATCTGCTCGGCGGTAAAGCATACCAGTTTCAAGATGACGGTAGCAGCAAAATGAAGGAGATTGATGTTCCTTCCGACCTGGAAGACCTGGTGGCAAATCAGCAGGAACAGATTATTGAGCGCATCGCCGAATCAGACGACATTTTGTTGGAGAAATATCTTGAAGGCGAGGAACTCACCGACGAAGAACTCTTGGAAGGACTCCGCAACGGCTGTGTGGCCGGTGATATCATTCCTATCACTTGTGGTTCCGCCACCAAGAATATGGGGACACAGATGTTGCTAGACCTCATTGCCCAGTGTCTGCCAAGTCCTCTGGACCGTTGCAACAAAACGGGCCTTAACCCCAAAAATGGTGAGGAAACGGTGCGCAAGCCTGAAGATGGCGAACCGTTAAGTGCGCAGGTAATCAAGACTGTCAGCGATCCTTACGCCGGCCGACTTACCATCATGAGAATTTTCTCCGGTACCTTGACAGCCGACAGCAATTTCTACAACGCCAGCAAGGAAGTAAAAGAGCGTTTCGGCTCCCTCATGCTCATGCAGGGAAAGAGCCAGCAAACTATTAAAAGTGCCGGCCCTGGCCAGATTGTTGCGGTGGCCAAGTTGAAAGAGACGCTCACCGGCGATACCCTCTGCGATCCGAATAATCCCATTGTTTACCCTGTTCCCGAAACCATGAATCCCATTGTTTCAATGGCGGTGCAACCCAAGAGTAAAGGAGATGAGGACAAGATTTTCTCTTCTCTGGCTCGACTTATGGAAGAAGACCCTACCTTACAAGTACACCGCGAAAAACAGACGAGAGAAACAATCCTATCGGGAATGGGCGAAATCCACATCGAAGCTTCCATGGGCAAACTAAAAAGGAAATTCGGCGTGGAAGTCAATCTTTCACCGCCGAAGGTCCCATACCGAGAGACTATCAAGAAGGCTGTGACAGGTGTTATTTATCGGCACAAGAAACAGACTGGCGGTCGCGGCCAGTTTGCCGAGGTACATTTTGATCTCACTCCGCTGGAACGTGGCACGGGTTTTGAATTCGAAGAGGCTCTGGTGGGAATGAATGTTCCCCGCAGCTTTGTTCCGGCTGTGGAAAAGGGGCTTAATGAGGCCAAGGAGATGGGTGTACGAGCAGGCTACCCGGTGGTAGATTTCAAAGTCCGTTTTTACGATGGGAAATCACATGAGGTGGACTCCTCGGAAATGGCCTTCAAGATAGCTGCATCCATGTGCTTCAAGAAGGGGGTTGCCGAGGCACAGCCCACCTTGCTGGAGCCGATCATGGAAGTGGAGGTGACCGTTCCAGATGATCACATGGGAGATGTGATTGGTGATCTCAACTCCAGGCGAGGCAGAGTGTTGGGAATGGACTCAAAGGGGAGAAATCAAATAGTGAGAGCGCATGTGCCAATGTCTGAAGTACTCAAGTATGCTCCCGATCTCCGTTCCAAAACCGGCGGTCGCGGCATGTTCACTATGAAACACTCGCACTATGAGGAGGTACCGTCCCACCTCCAGGAACAACTGGTAGCAGAAGCCCAGAAAGAGAAAGAAGATTAACCCTAACGCTGCACACCCAAAGCGGTAAAAATCGCTGCGCTCCCGTGATAGTCCCGCCCGTGGCGGGGCGAGCGTGCTCGGAACAGGATCTCACGTACGGTCGAGTACTGTTCATCCTGTCCCAGCCTGTGCGCGCCCACATTTGGCGCACTATGACGCGTTTTTCCTCGGCGTGGGTATGCAACGTTAGGGTTCACTTAGAGTCCCACAAGAGAGGGCGAATACATGAGTGAGACTGGCAAGGTAAAGAAAATTGAACCCAACCGGATCTTAAATCTGCCGGTCTCCAAGAAAATTGAACTGGCCCACATGGCCGGGCGCGAGGTGCGCGCCGTTCTGATCACAGATTCAAACAAGCAAGTTCGGGAGGCGGTGCTTACCAGTCCACGAATCACCGAAATGGAGATCGTGGCCATTGCCAAATCACAGAAGCTTGACGATGATTTGCTGCGCAGAATTGCTGGCAACTTGCAATGGTTAAAGAATTACCAAGTCCGTCGAGCTCTGGTGAACAACCCCAGAACTCCTCTTCCCATAGCCCTTAAACTGGTTCCCACCCTTTTGGATGCCGACCTCAAGCAACTGGCCAAAAACGCGGAGGTGAGTGAAGACTTAATCGCAATGACCGAGCGCACTGCAGCCGAGCGAGGAACCGACCGACGTGCCCCCGTTAAACCGAAAGTACCGATAGCTGAGAAAAAAGCCAAGAGCCGCTTCCAGGAGATCCAGGATCTGCCGGTTCCTGATAAAGTAAAATTGGCCATGACCGGAGACAAAGAGGCGCGTTCCATTCTTATCAAAGACAGCAACAAGCAGGTTCAGGAGGCGGTGCTTGAGAGCCCACGTATCTCTGATATGGAGATTATTGCTGTTGCCAACTCGCGTAATGTGCCTGATGAGATGCTGCGCAAGATTGCCGTCAACAGGCAATGGATGAAAAACTACCAGGTTCGTCTGGGTCTCGTGAACAATCCAAAAACCCCTCTGCCAATGGGTCTTAAGATCATCGGAACTCTGGTGGTCGCCGATCTTAAGCGATTGTCCAAGAACAAGGGCGTCTCGAGCGTTCTGAGTTCGGCTGCCCAGCGTTTTGTAATGAGAAAGGGCGTTAAGTGAGAGGGAAAACTCCGCTTTCTGGTGGTGGATATGAGACGGGCGGCAATTCTTACAATCAGCGATCGGGGTTTCAGGGGTGAGCGCCAGGACGGAAGCGGTCCAGCCGTGCAGGAGATTCTGGACAAGGCTGGATTCTTCATAGCTCATCAGGAGGTGCTTCCAGATGATCAACACCTCATTGAACAACGACTTCGCTACCTTACCGACGAACTTTGTCTGGATCTGGTGGTTTCTACCGGCGGCACCGGGGTCAGCCCACAGGATGTAACGCCTGATGCAACTCTTGCGGTTGTTGATCGCCAGGTGCCAGGTATGGCCGAGGCGATGAGAACCGCAAGCCTGCTCAAAACCCCCCATGCCATGCTCTCCCGGGCAGTGGCCGGAATCAGGGGGCAGACACTCATCATTAACCTTCCGGGTAGTGTTAGAGGTGCCCGGGAAAACCTGGAAGTGATACTCCCGGGCCTTTATCACGCTTTGGAAAAAATCCAGGGCGATCCCAGTGAATGCGGCGTTTCTGCCTAACACTGAATTCTGCTTCGGAGTAGTCTCGTCTTATTGGCTCTCCGTCTTGCGGGAAGATGCTTTCTCCCGTAAGCGCTGGACCTTTTCCCGGTAACGATTGTCCCGCTCTTGTACCTGAGATTTCAGTTCTTGATCCTTCCGCCCACTTTTCTCAAGAGTTGCGAAGATTTCTTTTACTTTTACGTCCTCAGGCCAGTCCCGCTGATCTTCCTGGCAGAGTTCATAAATGCGTCGACCCAGTTTCAACACATATCTCTTATTTCTACCCTTGAGCAGCCGGCGGCGAAATCGAACGATACTGTTGCCAACCAACTTACCGAGCCAATAGACCAAGGTCCACAGCCAACAGTAAAGCCACATCAATGACCTGTGCAACATGCTTCCTCTTAGAGCCATGAGTTACCTACCTCTAGCCCGGATTATTCATGAATCGGCTGCTCCGACCGTGGATATGACCGTCCTTCCGGGCGTCCTCGGG
>CBFDBW010000267.1:0-4542 GCA_965603145.1 uncultured Syntrophobacterales bacterium | reverse complement strand
CAGGAGAAAAAACATCCGGCCCTGGAAATGGATCCGATTATGTAGCCAAACCAAGTGTGCGGGGGGAAGATTCCCCCCGCTTTTTCAGACCTGTTTTCTGGAGGTTGAGGAGAACAAGCTATGGGATTGACTGGAATTCAGATTTTTAAATTGCTTCCAAAGACCAACTGCGGTGAATGCGGGGTGCCCACCTGTCTTGCTTTTGCCATGGCCCTGGCCTCAGGCAGTGCTGAACTGGACGCCTGCCCTTATGTTTCCGATGAAGCCAAGGAACAGCTGGCAGAGAGCTCTGCGCCCCCCGTCCGGCCTCTTACTGTGGGTACCGGTGACTACGAGGTGAAGGTTGGTGGTGAGACTGTTATGTTCCGCCATGAAAAGACCTTCGTGAACCAGCCCGGTCTGGCCGTGTTGGTTAGCACCGAGATGGACGATGGTGCGGTAAACGACAAACTCGAAAAGTTGGATAAGTTTCAGTACGACCGCGTAGGGCTCAACCTGAGGGCGGAAATGGTGGCAGTCAAAGACGCCGCCGGTGATGCCGACGCTTTCGTTGCTCTGGTCAATAAAGTGAAGGATGCTTCTCAGGCCGCGCTGATTCTCATGAGTGATAACCCGGATGCACTGAGTGCGGGGGTCAAGGCCTGTGCCGACCGCAAACCCCTTATCTATGCGGCCACAGAGGATACCGCCGATACCCTGGGTGAGCTGGCCAAGGAGACAGGATGTCCTTTGGCGATTCGAAGCAGTGACGGCTATGATGGTCTGATTGCCCTCAGTGATAAGCTCACCGGCATGGGTCTCAAGGATCTGGTGCTGGATACCGGTGCTCGGACCGCCAAACAGGCTTTCGAGGATCACACGGTGATTCGCAGGGCGGCGGTGAAGCAAGTTTTTCGGCCTCTGGGATTTCCAACCATCACCTTTCCTTGTGAGATGGCTGACAACCTCATGGATGAAACCCTGATTGCCGCCATGTTTGTCGCCAAGTATGCAGGTTTTATCGTCATGAGCGATCTGGAGGCCTACAGCCTCTTCCCGCTCTTGCTGGAGCGACTCAACATCTTTACTGATCCTCAGCGACCAATGACAGCCGAACAGGGGGTCTACCCCATTGGCGACCCCGATGAAAACTCGCCCATGCTGGTGACCTGTAACTTCTCACTGACTTACTTCATTGTCTCCGGTGAGATGGAAGGAAGCAGGGTGCCAAGCTGGCTGGCCGTTTGTGATACTGAGGGATTGAGCGTGCTCACCGCCTGGGCCGCAGGCAAGTTCACCGGTGAGAGCGTAGCCACAGCCCTCACCAAGATGGGTGCCGCTGACAAGGTCGCGCACAAGAACCTAGTCATCCCGGGTTATGCGGCGGCTATCAGCGGTGAGCTGGAAGAGGAGCTGGGGGACTGGAAGATCCTGGTCGGGCCGCGGGAAGCAGCCCACATCCCCAAGTACCTGAAAGAGTGGAAACCAGAATAATCTCACACCTGAACGCATTTTGTACTGAGCTGGTAGCTATTCCTAATATCTGAAAAGCATGGACTCGGTCCGGGGCCTCTGAGGCCCCCGGGCAGTAACCGTATTGCTTCCCAATTATCTGTAGTATAATAAAAGTGTCCATCTACTGGTAAGGGGCTGGTGATTTTGTTGACAGACGGCACCAGGCCCTCACTTTACTGGTGAAGGGGAAGGAGGGTTTATGATTCTCATTGGCGAAAATATGAACATCATGAGTATCAAATATGGCAAGGCCATGAAGGAAAAGGACGCCAAGGTTATTCAGGAATTGGCAGTCCAGGAACAAGAGGCCGGGATGGACTACGTTGACCTCAACATCGGCCCCGCCGGCAGAATTGGTGAGGAGTTGATGGAGTGGATCGTCAAGACCGTCCAAGAGGTTGTTGATCTGCCCTGTGCTTTGGATACCTCAAATGTTGCCGCCATCAAGGCGGGCCTCAAGGTACACAAGGGGCGGGCACTGATCAATTCGATCTCGGCTCGTGAGGACAGAATGGAAGCCCTGCTGCCGCTAGCCAAAGAATTCGACTCCGACTTTGTGGGTCTGCTCTGGGGCCCGGAAGGCATGCCCAGAGACGAACACGAGCGCGGCGCTCTGGCCGAGGTTATCAGGAGCAATGCTGCAGCCCTTGGAATTCCCATGGAGCGCATATTCCTCGATCCCATTGTCACCCCGGTAAATGTGCAGCAGAATCAGGTGATGTCCCTCTACACCTTCATGACCGATTACTACAGCGCCGGTGTTTTTGAAGGCTGCACCACCACCTGTGGGCTCTCCAATGTTTCTAATGGACCCCCGGAACACCTGAGGCCAATCCTCAATCAGACCTATCTGATCATGATCAAACGCTATGGTATGGCTTCTGCTATCGTGGATGTTTTCGACACCGATTTGCATAAGTTTGCCCGCGGCGAGCACCCCGAGGTTGAGCAGTTGGTCTATAAGGTCTGCGATGGCGAGAATATCGACATGAGCAGCCTCAGCAAAGAAGAGGGGGACTACGTTAAAACGGCGCGGGTTCTGTTAGGACAATCCCTGTACTCGGATTCCTGGCTAGAGTTGTAAAACCGCTCCAGTCTTCTGTAACTAAACTCCCTTCCGTAGATTGGAAGGGAGTTTTTTTGTTGCGTCCGTTGTTCCGTCGAAGGCGGATCAGTGCTCGAAAGTCAGCAGTATCTTTTCTAGGTGGATTGCCCGTGATCATCTTCCCAACCAGAGCCCGGGGATCAGATGGACTTGGGATTCTCATCGTAGGGGCGGGGTTTACCCCCGCCCGGATAGGTGCAAAGGATATTAAAGAGCATTGTTTCTTGTTTTTGGTAAATTGTCCATGTTTTAGGTAAAATGATTAAGTAGTAGCGCCCAAAATACTGCGGGCGGGGGTAAACCCCGCCCCTACTTTATGAATGACAAGCTGAATCGGTCGCTTTCCTTGTATCGATAAATCGAGCAAAAGCCCGATGGGCTTACTCCGGCTCGTATCTCGGCAGCTTCTGCTCCATGACCTCTAGATTCTTCTTATACAAAAGGAAGGCCTGAAGGAGGGATTCACGCTCAACCACAGCGTGGCGGTCCGGGCCACGACTCCAGAGGAGTTTGAGCTGGAGTTTTTTCTGATAGAATGTGACACCATCCTCGGTGGGATGGGAGAGGATGAATTTTCTCCCCGCTAGGTCAGTTGCGATGTGGTGCTGGGCGGCGAAAAAAAAGAGGGCCGCCGCAGGCAAGGAGACAAAACGGTGGTGAGGGCCGAGTTTGTTCCAGGGAGCAGTCTCGATGTTGTATATTACCGTTGGACCATCCTCGGAGATCTCAACCGTCAGGGCAGCTTGGATTTGGGTTGAGAGGGGATTTGGCTGCAGCGATGGTTCCTGGCCGGTACAGTCGGTCAACAGATCAGGGAAGTCAGCAAAGCGGGTCAGTAGTATGAAGGTCTTTTCAGAACTACTCGCCTGCCGGTGGAGAAGTTCCAGGACAAAAGGACGTCGATACCATTCCAATTTGCGCAAGAGCTCCCAGGTTTCCAGATCCCAATCGGCAAAGAGTCGGCTATTATGAAGGTCCAGAGGAACAATGATGGCTGGGACCAAGAATTTGCTTTCCCCGTGGAGGACGACGTAGGTATCCTGTGTGGGCAGAGGTGAGGTGAGGCTGTTGCTAGAGGTCATTTACCATTCCGATTACGAAAAGGATTTTTCGCCAGGATCCCTGGAAGCACCACAGCGAATCAAGGCTATTCGGAGCAGTCTACAGAAATACCAGCCATTTATCAAACCGGAACCGGCTTCTGAAGCTGAACTCTATTTGGTTCACGAACCGACCATGGTGGCGAGGCTCAGAAGCAGGCGGTTGCTTTTGGAAACGGTGTTGATCGCTGTCGGTGGAGCCATTCAGTGCGCCAGGGCGGCGGTGGAGGGAAGACCAGCTTTCGGACTGCTGCGACCTCCCGGACACCACGCCGACCAAAGCGGATCATGGGGCTTTTGTTATGTGAACAACATGGCCATCGCAGTTAGAAAATTACTCCAGGAAGCTGATCTGCGCTGGGTGGTGATCGTTGATCTGGATCATCATGTGGGTGATGGCACCCAACGTATCTTTGCTTCAGATTCTGGAATCTTGGTGCGAAATGTTGAGGCTGTTGATCGGGAAGAGTATTTGGAGCGGGTACAGAGTGTCCTGCAGGTTATAAGGAAGGCCGAGTTGCTGGCTGTGTCAATGGGATTTGACACCTATGAACGGGACCTTGGAGGCCTCCTGCAGACTGAAGATTACAGAATCTTGGGCTCCTGGCTGCGCCAGGCCTCGGAGCGTCTCTGTGAGGGACGGCGCTTTGCTTTGCTTGAAGGCGGATACTACTTGCCCGATCTAGGCAAGAATGTCCTCGCTTTTTGCGAGGGATTTTCGGGAGACTGACGCCGTGCGCATAGGGCATAGGAGATAGGGCAAAGAGCATAGGATCGAAACGGGGACGCGGAGACGCGGGGACACGGCGAAACGGGGATTAGAGGTCAGACGTCAGAGGACAG
>CBFDBW010000266.1:0-4555 GCA_965603145.1 uncultured Syntrophobacterales bacterium | reverse complement strand
AGCCACCACAATTCTGGTATGCTCAAGGCTGGGACTTCCCGTTTCAACCACCCACGTACTGGTGGGAGCCGTGGTAGGCGTGGGTTTCATGCGGGGTATGGGGTTTCTTGACATGAGGCTGTTGCGTAACATCGGCTCTTCTTGGGTCATTACCCTTCCCTTTACGATGGTTTTGGCCATGGTGTTATACAAACTTTTAATTTTATTCTTTCTTTAATAACGTTTACCTCTATCGGGAGGTATGTCCATGAGATTCTCATTCTTCTCTCTTTTTTACGAGTCACCTTTCAAAAAGCTCAAAGACCACGCCGACAAGGTAAAAGAATGCGCCTGGATGTTTAAGCGCGCGGTGGAATGCTATGTCGAGCAGGATTGCGAGGAGTTCGACAAACTCACCGAGGACGTGGCCAAGCTTGAAAGCCAAGCAGACTGGCTCAAGCGCAATCTCCGCAACCACCTGCCCCGGGGCTTGCTCATGCCGGTGGACAAGTTCGTTCTCGTGGACTGCCTGCGGGAGCAGGACCATGTGCTGGATAATGTGGAGGCAGCTCTGTACTGGCTCTCGTTCAAACCCGAAGGGGGGATCGCCGAGGAGCTGGTTGGCGATTTCTTGCACCTTGTTGACGCTGTCATTCCGTGCATTGAAAAACTCCCTGACATGGCGGAACAGGCCATGGTCTACTTCAAAAACAGTACCGAAAAGAACCGCGATAAGCTAAAAAGCACCATCGCTGATATCCATCAGGCCGAAAAGGAGGCAGACCACCTGGAATACGAACTCAAAAGACAGGCCTTTGTTGTGTTGAAAGATCCGGTGGATCTCTTCCATTTTGTTCGGTTGGTGGAAGTTATTGCAAACATTGCCGATGATGCCCAGAACGCCTCGGACCGCATGCGCACCATGATTGCCCGATGAAGGACCGGGAACTTCGTTCCCTCGAGGTTTGAGGAGCGCTCCGCTTTAGGACCACTCGGCCTCAGAAGGCCTCGCTCGAGGCATAGATTCATAAACTTGGAAATCGCCTAACTAATATCATATATAACCGCTGCTTAGAGGCGCGAAGCGTCAATCCTCAAACCTATATCGGGACGGTCCTCCAACCTGAAGCCGCTGGGCTTGCCCAGTGCTTAATGATACCCTGCCTCACCTCTACCTTGCCAGAAAACACCCAATGACTGTAGAATCTGAAGTCCTTAGCCTGGATGGATAATGCGGGCTACAACCGTAACAGCTTTGTAACAAAATGGTCACCAGTCTGTCACTGAATATGACTATGATATTTTTCTGTATTATTGGAGTGTTAAATGACCAAAGCAACAATATTAGTCGTCGAAGACGAACTTGATATCCTCCAACTAATAGGCCACAATCTAAAGTCGGCTGATTTCGACGTCTTGACCGCACAAGATGGTTACGAGGCCTTATCTGTGGCCAAGAATCATCTGCCCCAGCTAATAATCTTAGATTTGATGCTCCCAGGGCTCGACGGTTTCGAGGTGTGCAAGGAGTTGAAGAGAAGTCCAGTGACAAAAGACATTCCTGTTCTCATGCTCACGGCGAGGGGTGAGGAGGTGGACCGCATTGTTGGTCTGGAATTGGGGGCAGACGATTATGTGGTTAAACCTTTCAGTCCAAGGGAACTGATCCTGCGAGTGCGAGCTATCTTGCGGCGTCATGCCCCCGAGGAACAGGCCATTGCTCGATGGCAGCGGGATGGCCTGGTGGTGGATCTGGATGCACACCGGATTAGTGTGGATAATGCCGAGACGAATCTCACCGCCACCGAATTCCGACTGCTGGTGGAACTGGTTCGTAACGTGGGAAAGGTCTTGACAAGGGACACATTACTGGACAAGGTCTGGGGATACCAGTTCGACGGATATGCTCGTACGGTAGATACCCACATTCGTAGGTTGCGACAGAAACTCGGCCCTTACGCTGAATGGATTGAGACCGTGCGAGGAGTCGGCTACCGCTTCCGAGATTGAGCCATGTTAAAGAAACTCTCTTTTAGAAGTCGCCTCTTGTTTGCTTTCTGGGGGGTACTATTTCTCGCCTTACTCCTGCCATCTCTTTATTACCGCAATACCTTGAGTGATGACATAGAAACCGACACCCGCTCGCAGGCCATCCGTCAACTCAATTTAGCTTATTGGCTTTTGTCTCGAGAACTGCCAATTCAGGACGCTGCATCATTACAGAAGTGGTGTGAACGGTTCGGCGAGCAACTCGGTACCCGCATTACCTATGTGGCCAAAGATGGCACCGTGATCGCTGATTCCAAAGTCACCTTTTCTAGAGTTCCAGAGATGGACAACCATGCGAATCGCCCTGAGATCATTCAAGCCTTCACCAAGGAAGTGGGAACAAGTACACGTTACAGCGCCACTCTAGGGAGAGATTTGATCTATGCGGCCAGGAAGATAGACATTGAGGGCTCGATTCCGCCGGGAGTCATTCGAGTGGCTGTGCCCTTTTCTGAAGTCAAGAACCGATTGGATCGTCTCAGCAAGAATTTTATCTTTGCCATCTTGTTAACCTTTGGAGCTACAATTCTGATCAGTTACCTTCTGGCTCGCCAGTTGGAAGCCCCCATGCACAAGATGATAAGGGCTGCTGAAGCAATAGGCAGCGGCGATTACTCCAAACGCATCAGGATCTATCCAGGTCAGGAATTCTCACCACTCGCTCAAGCCATCAATCAAATGGCTGAGAGCATAGAAGTTCATATTAAAACTATTACCGAGCAGAAACAGCAGCTCGAAGCTATCTTGAACGGCATGAGTGAAGGGGTCATGGTATTGGACTCAAACGGAAAGATCAAAACTACCAACCGAGCCTTAGCCAAGATTATTCCCTCCCTGCCAGCAAGCGTTGGCCGACGACCTTTGGAAGTAATTCGAAACCACGAACTCCAGCAAGCATGCGACCAGGTTCTTGCTGGCGTTCGTGAGGGTGAATCTCGGCCCTTCAGACTAGAGATCAGCTTGGACATGGGGCTAATATTCGACGTCAATATTGTCCAATTCAGAGACATGGAGGCAACCATAGGGGCGATAGTCGTATTCCACGATATCAGCGAACTCAAGCGGCTCGAGAAGGTTCGCAAGGACTTCGTTGCCAATGTTTCCCATGAACTGCGCACTCCGCTCACATCCATCAAAGGCTATGCTGAGACTCTGCTAGCCGAAGCTCCTCAAGATTCAGACACTTCTCAATCCTTTCACCAGATAATCCTTAAGCATGCAGATCATATGTCCAAAATGGTGGATGATCTTCTGCAGTTGGCCAGGCTTGAGGCCGGCCGACAGCCCCCGGAATCGGTCTCCGTCAATGCTGCCTAACCGCTATATTCTGCCTGGAAGGCCTGCGGCTCCCTGGCCAACGACAAAGACGTACGGATGGAAAACCATTTGCCGAAGGATGGTATTTATGTCCAGGCTGATTCCGAGCAGCTCGGCCAGGTTTTTCGCAACTTGCTCGAGAACGGTATCAAATACAGTCCTCAGGGAGGGACTCTAAACGTCACCAGCAGCCTCAGTTCTGATATGGTTACATTCCAGGTAAAGGACGAAGGACCTGGTATCCCCTTACAAGCACAACAGCGGATCTTCGAACGCTTTTACCGGGTGGAGAAAGATCGAAGCGACCACAGCGGAAGTAGCGGCCTCGGACTTGCGATCTGCCGCCACATCATCCAAAACCACGGCGGTAGGATCTGGGTGGAGAGTCCCCCACAGGGAGAGACCAGAGGTTCAGCTTTCTTTTTTACCTTACCTCTTGTCAGGGAATAGCCTAATGCTGAGGGGAAGACGGTGAAAAGATACGTACCATTTAGCCAAATACACATTACTCGAGTATAGGAATTGGGAAGAACAGAGTATGGAAATCAGAAGACGGTTTAGTCAGGATTTGGAAGATCTTAAGATTGAGGTCCTCAGGATGGGTGCACTGGCCGAAAGGGCTGTGGGCAAAGCCCTTCAGGCTCTGTTTGAACGAAACTCCGACCTGGCTGAGGAGGTTATTGAAGGAGACCAAGAGATCGACCTGCTTGAAGTAGAGATCGACAAACGCTGCCTCAGACTGCTGGCATTGGACCAGCCCATGGCCAGGGATTTGCGTTTTATCATCGGCTGCATGAGAGTTTGCACAAATCTTGAGCGTATAGCCGACCAGGCAGTCAACATTGCCGAACGGGCTCTCTATCTCAATCGGCGTCCAGCTCTGCCACATCAGCCCCTCATGGAACAACTGGCGACTATTTCGGTGGATATGCTGAAGAGGGCCACCTCAGCATTTAGCAACGAGGAGACCAGCCAGGCCTCGGAAGTTTGCCAGATGGATGACAGGGCAGATGAGCTTAACTTGAAGATTCTCAGGCATTTCATCGATTATATGATTGGCGAGGTTCAATCTGTGGATCGGGCAGTTAATACTATCATTATCTCTCGCTGCCTCGAGCGCTGTGCCGACCTCGCCACCAACGTAGCCGAGGCCGTGGTTTTTATTGTCGAAGGAGTCGATATCAAGCACTATTGTCAGCCGTAACATGGG
>CBFDBW010000265.1:0-4560 GCA_965603145.1 uncultured Syntrophobacterales bacterium | reverse complement strand
CCAATCTCCTCCAGAAAGTCATTTGCAGTTGGGAAACCGTGTACCGAAGTGGCCAGATAGCTATAAGCATAACTGGTCCGCGACAGCAAATTCCCCAGCGGCGGCAAAATGAAATCAAAATAGAGCCGGTAGATTGTTCCCAGCACCAGGTCGTCGGGGATGTCAAATTCCATAACCAACAACTGACCACCTGGCTTTAAGACGCGATGGAATTCGGCCAGTGCCTGCTCTCGTTCCTCAATGTTTCGGATGCCGAATGCAATAGTCGCAGCATCAAAATAGCCGTCTTTCACCGGCAATTGACGTCCATCCCCCAAGCTCAGGTGAATACGGCTGTCCAGCCTTCCAGATCTCACTTTTCTTCGACCCATTTTGAGCATCTCAGGAGAAAAATCGACACCCACGACCTTGGCTTGTGGGTGGTACCTGCATATCTCGACTGCAACCTCTGCCGTGCCAGTAGCCATATCCAAAACCAGGGCTTCACCTGAAAACTTGAGACACTGAGCCATGGCTCGCCTCCAATATGAATCCCTTCTTAATGAGAGAAAGCTGTTCTGGAAATCATAGGAGAAGGCTATGGTCTCGAACATTCTTTTGACTTGATAATCTTTCATCGCCATATCCAAGAATAAAGGAGCCAGGATTCAGGAGTCAGAATCCAGTAGGCAGAGGGCATAGAGTAACAGATTTTAGATTTTTCCTATGCTCCATGCCCTATGCCCTATGCTTCTTTTACTTCTTATCCCAGTCCAATAATCCTCCCGCCTTGGTAGATCAGGAAGGAGACCACCCATGCCAGGACCAGGGAATAGCTAATGCTGAACCCGGTCCACTTCCAGGAATTAGTCTCGCGCCGAATCACTGCCACCGTAGCCAAACACGGAATATAGATGAGCACGAAAGCCATGAGCGCGTATGCCCCAAGGGGTGTTATCCCTGAGGTCCGCAAGGACCGACGCAATGCTTCACTCTCCTCGTTTACATCGGCTCCGGCTGCATACAATACTCCGAGAGTGCTCACCACAATCTCTTTCGCCACAAATCCTGTGAGCACGGCCACACTGGTTCGCCAGTCAAAGCCCAAGGGAGCAAAGATGGGCTGAATAAGATGGCCCAATTGCCCGAGAAAGCTGCTTTCCAGTCTAGCCATTTCATTGTCCGGATCTGAATTCTTCAGATTATTCTCCGTCCCCGCCGGAGACACTGGCTGTTGTGATTCAGTAACGGTGAGCACACTTTCCTGGGTGGCACTCGTGGCCCCTCTCTCCACAGCCCTGCCCCGGTGCAGATCGGGGCTTCGGGGGAAGCTGCCGAGGACCCAGACCAGGATGGAGCCAACCAGGATCACCCCACTCATTTTGCGTAAGAAAATCTGGCTACGATCCCACATGTGAATCAACAAGCTCTTCAATGTAGGGGCTCGATAGGGGGGAAGTTCCATTACGAAGGGAGCAATATCACCCCGGAAAAGAGTGACGCTGAAGAGCTTGCCCATGGATATGGCCAGGGCAATGCCGAGGGCATAGATGCTGAAAATGACGTTGCCGGCACTGGCTCCGAAAAATGTTCCCGCCAGCAGTATATATACTGGTAATCGGGCTGAGCAACTGATCAGCGGGTTGATCAGGATGCTCAGCAACCGATCACGTTCGCTTTCGAGGGTGCGTGTAGCCATGATCGCCGGGACATTGCAGCCAAAACCCATGAGCAGAGGAATAAACGACTTGCCGTGCAGCCCAATGATGTGCATTACCCTGTCCATGATAAAGGCGGCTCTCGCCAGGTAGCCGGTATCCTCAAACAAAGCAATACAGAAAAAGAGAATCAAAATGTTGGGCAAGAAAATGATGACACTACCCACGCCGGCGATTATGCCGTTGACCAGGAGGTCCTGTAGGAGTCCCGCCGGCAGCAGGGCAGTCACAACGGCTCCAAGCAAGCTCACCCCGGCGTCGATCCATTCCATGGGATAATCGCCCAGGGTGAAGGTAAGCTGAAACATGGCCCAGATAAAAAAGATGAAGACGGGAAAACCCAGAATCCTATTGGTAAGTACCAGGTCGACCTGCCTGGACAGATCAAATTTGGTTCTTGAAGTGATCTTGAGCACCTCTTTGAGGGCTCCACCGATAAAGCCGTAGCGCTGATCGGTGAGCACCATCTCAGGATCGTCTTTATAAAACGCTGTCAGTCGCTCACGGCTAGTCTCAGCCTGCGCCATAATCTCTTTGCCAATCTCACCCAGTGATCCAACCCTCTCCTGCACGGCTTCATCATTTTCCAACAGTTTCACAGCCAGCCAGCGGGTTGAAAAGCGCTCACCAACTGAGGGATCCCTCCAGATAACGTCCTGGATCTTCTTTATTTCCTTCTCAAGTTCGTGGCCGTAGGAAATATGGATGTGCCGGCTCACCGTATCCCGGTCTTCGACCACTTCCAATACTTTGTCCAGTAATTCCTTCATCCCCTGATTCTTGGTACCGATCGTGAAAACCACAGGCACACCCAACAGAGTACCCAAACTGTCAGCGTCAATCTCGTGGCCACGCGCCTGGGCCACATCAGCCATGTTAAGGGCAAGAATAAGCTTTACCCCCATCTCTATAAGCTGGGTGGCAAGGTAGAGATTTCTCTCCAGATTGGAAGCATCGACAATATCCACAACCACATCCGGTTTCGAGTCAACCAGGAAACGGCGGGCCACTATTTCCTCGATGGAATATGCGGTTAGACTGTAGGTCCCCGGCAGATCAACCACCTGCAATCGGTGGCCGTTATGGATCACGGTCCCCACCTTCTTCTCCACCGTCACCCCCGGCCAGTTTCCCACATGCTGACGAGTACCTGTAAGATTATTAAAGATAGTAGTCTTGCCGGAGTTCGGATTTCCGGTCAGGGCAATAGTAGTGGCTTCTTTCTTCACTCTTGTTCTTGCTCCAGTTTTTCCATCATTATCTGGGCCGCTTCTTCCACCCGCAGCGACACATGGTAGCCTTTGATCACCAGTTCAATCGGATCTCGAAGAGGAGCATATTTTTCAACGAATACCTCAGATCCCCTGATAAAGCCCATCTCCTGTAGTCGCTTGCGAAAGGTGCCCCTGCCGTTCAATCGTGTGATGACACCGCGCTCACCTTCTCTGAACTCACTCAATGGAATCATTAACCTAGCTCCAAATCCGACGAATAAGGTTCCCGACCGAATTCACTCTAGTCTGAAGAAATGATATGGATTGTAACCGGGAACCAATATGAGTGGAACTCCTCAGCCAATGTCTTTGGCGGGGTTGTTGTTGCTAGAGACGAGCACTTTCTGGCTGAGGCCTTGTCCCAGGGCTATTCTGCTACCTCGGAAGGCAACGATGATAGGGCCGGGTCCGCTTGCTTTGATAACTTCTATAGTTGTTCCGGGGGTGAGTCCCATGTCAGCCAATCGCTGCTGAACCTGTTTCCCACCGAGCAATCGCTCAATAACTACTTCCTCTCCGGGAAGCACAAAAGATAAAGGAATACTGGGCCGCCGCTGTTTCCGGCACTCTCCACAAATGCCGTACAGCTCCATGTTATGATGCAGCAAGGTAAAATATCTATCCTGGGCGATTTGTCGCTGCAATGCTTCAATTTCTTTATTGTGGAACTCCTGAATTCTACCGCAGTCGGCGCAAATTAAATGGTCATGATGCCAACCGATGTGACGATGTTCATATTGGATTTCCTGTCCCTCAAATTCCTTTTTGGAAGCATATCCATAGCGGCAGAGAAGATCCAAGGTCTCGCCAATGAAGTCACTGGCCAATCTCTGGCCTTGGCTTTCGAGGTGCTCCTGGAGAGCAGCAATAGTGAGATGCTCTGTTGTCCCCAAGAATGCCTCTAGCACCAGCAACCGCTTATCGCTATAGTTCAGACCATGCTCTTTGCAGATGTTGATGAATTCATCTCTCTCGTATTGGTGTAACCGTTCCATCGAGCCTCGAATCCCTTATACAACCACCATTTCGTCGATAAGCTGTTGCACACTTTTGCCGACTGCTGTGTTAGTCACTTGTGCACCTTACACTTGCCACAATGACCATACACTTCGAGTTTGTGTCCAGTTACGAGAAAATCATAAATTTCCCCAACCTTCTCCTCTACATCCTTGACAATTTCTTCGGTAAATTCCACCACCTTGCCACAATCTAGACAACGAAGGTGGCAGTGGTGTTCATGCCCATAGATATGTTCGTAGTGCAGATGCCCATCCTCGAAGTAGGCTTCCTGGATGAGGCCGCTCTCAAGCAGCAGGGGAATGGTACGGTAAATCGTGGCTTTGGAGATTTTCTCGTTCTGACCCCGGAGTAGCACGTAAAGTTCATCCACGTCAAAATGATCATGGATGGCGAATACCGCTCTGACTACCTGTTCACGCTCGGGTGTTTTTCTCAAGCCCTTATTGCGAATGAATTCTCTGAATACCTCAATTTCACTTTTCATGTGGATCCTTATTGCGAACGAATTGCGATAATAGCTGCGACGAATGCTTTTGTCAAGGGCAAATTTCATAGCCGTCAGCTATCAG
>CBFDBW010000264.1:0-4566 GCA_965603145.1 uncultured Syntrophobacterales bacterium | reverse complement strand
GCTCCACCAACGATAAAGCCACCTTTGCCCACCGACGGGAAGACCACGTAGCCGTGCGCCTTATCGAAGAACACCTGCATGCTTGGATCGGCTTTCTTGAATCTGGCAATCGTTTCCTGAACTGCGGCCTTTTCTTTCTGCTCCCTGGTCGGGTCCCATCCCGCCCAGGCCGAAATACTTAGCACAACCGGCAACCAGATTGCCAGGAGGCCACAAACCATTACTTTTCGCATAATGGTTCCTCCTCATGTACTGGAGACGTCCAACAGCAAGGAAATTGGTACAGTTAATTCTTTGTCTTTGGCCGTCTCTCTTACCACGTTCCCCGACAAGGGGTCAAATCAGCCTTTGACTTTTGTTTGAAAACAGATAAGGTCAAGCGAAGACTTGTACCCTAAAAAGGAGATTGCAGCAATGACACAGAACATCAGGGTGATCGATCAACTGAACCTCCAGAACAAGCGCGTCTTCATCCGGGTAGATTTCAACGTGCCGCTCGCAGAGGGGAGGGTTGCAGATCGCACCAGAATTGAAGCTGCCTTGCCCACTATCCGTTATGCACTGGATAAAGGTGCTAAGGTGATTTTGGCATCCCATCTTGGCCGCCCAAAAGGAAAAAGGACTCCAGAGCTTAGCCTAAAACCTGTGAGTGTGGCTCTGGCTGACTCTCTCGGGATACCGGTGAAGCTGGCGCCCGATTGTGTGGGTCCTGAGGTGGAGGCAATGGTTGCGGCCATGCAGCCCGGAGCGGTGCTGCTGCTGGAAAATCTTAGGTTTCATGCAGAAGAAACAAAAAATGAGGAAGAATTTGCTAAGGCCCTGGCACTTCTTGCCGATGTCTATGTTAACGATGCCTTTGGCACCGCGCATCGAGCCCACGCCTCAACCACAGGTATGGCAGCATTCGTCCCGGAACGTGGAGCAGGCTTTCTGCTAAAAAAAGAATGCGACTACCTGGGCAAGGTCTTGGCCGACCCGAAGCGCCCTTTTGTTGCCATTTTAGGAGGCGCCAAAGTCTCCGACAAGATTCCGGTGATTAGTAATTTGTTGGAGCTGGTGGATTCACTGCTAATCGGTGGCGCCATGGCGTACACCTTTTTGCGTTCTTTAGGTCAACAGGTGGGCGAGTCCCTGGTGGAAGAAGACCAGCTTACCCTGGCACATGATCTGCTCAATGAAGCTAAAGACCGGGGGGTGGCTCTATTGTTGCCCACTGATCATGTTGTGGCTGACAAGCCAGAGGAGGGGAGGGTGGCAACCACAGTTAAGGGTGACATTCCTGCCGGCAAGATGGGGCTTGATATCGGCCCGGAAACCATCGTTTCTTTTGAAAGAGAGATCGCCAGGGCCAAGACAATCTTCTGGAACGGGCCGCTGGGGTTGTTTGAAATTAAACCGTTTGAAGCGGGTACGATGGCTATTGCCGCCGCCATTGCAAAAAGTGCAGCACTCTCGGTCGTCGGGGGTGGTGATTCGGTGGCGGCAGTGAAGCGCTCGGGTCAGGCTGAGGCCATCTCGCACATTTCCACGGGTGGCGGGGCTTCATTGGAGTTTCTGGAAGGGAAGACGCTTCCAGGTCTTGCCGCCCTGGACTAGGGCATGGAGCATAGGGCATAAGGTATGCGGCGAGACGGGCGAGACGTGTGGTCAAGCGAGACGAATGTGAGAGGTTAGAGGACAGAATACAGTAGGTAGCCCTTCGATTCCGCTCAGGATAAGCTTACAGCCTCCAGCTGCTAGCTGAAAGTCCCGTCTTGCCGTTTCTCCGTCTCACCCCATCCCACGTCTAACATCTCATATCCCAAATCCGATATCCGAAATTCCAAATTCTAAATGTGCCTTTTACTCTTTGCCCTATGCCCAATATGATGGCGCAGCTAGATGCCGCGTTCTTGTTTGACGGCATTATATGATTCCTGGATCTCGCGAAATTTATCTTGGGCAAACTTGGTGAACTCTTCAGGCAGTCCCTTAGAAGCAATTTTGTCCGGATGGTATTCTTTCACTAACTTTCTGTATTGTTTCTTTATCTCTTCATCTGTAGCACTACTGTCAGTTTCCAGAATGGCGTAGTGTTTTTCAAAATCCGGGGCGTATCTGGACTTCAGTTCTTTGTATTTTTTCTCACTGAAATTGAATATGCCAGCAGCAAAGTTGATGAGTCTCTCTTCACTCTCACTCAGGATGCCGTCGGCAATAGATAGTCTGAGTAATACATCTATCATGAGGTCCAAAAGCTGGGGCTGGTTTTGGAATTGTTGGTAGAACTGGGTGGCAAAATCTTGGAAGGGAGTTGGAGAACCAAGTGCTGTCTCGAAGATCTCCGCGGCGAATTTCTTGCTTTGAGGGTTAAGATTTAACTCATGTGCCATAAAATCTTCAATGGTCTGTATCTCCTCGGGTGATAAGCGGCCATCTGCCTTGGCCAGTTTTGCCAGCATTGAAAATGTTGCAACGAAGAAGGTCATCTGCGACTGTTCGTGGTACGAGAGTCGCTTCCTTCCTTCTGCGTAGTATTGTCTGCTGTTCGCATCAAAGGTGTGACCTAAGGCCACTCCTGCAATTGCACCGATAGGACCGCCCAAAGCGAATCCTATGGTGCCTCCGAGCATCTTCCCTAACCAACCCATAACTGCTGCTCCTTGTCTAAGTGAATGGGGCAAAAGAGTCTCGAAGAGGGCTGACTCCTATTGCTCTCTCTTACCCCGCAATCAATTTAAGTTAACTCTGGCATGAAATTTTGGTGACTGTCAAGGTGGGTTCGTCAGATCAGAAAATTTGTCAGACCTCGAATTCGGCGAATCACCATAATTGGCCAAAAAACCAAGATCGAATTGGCCAAAACATCAAATAGACGGCAAGGTCCTACCCGGTTTTTCGACCAACATTGCGTTAAGTACTAAGCCGCCCCTGCCAGGTCCTTGGATTCAAAACCGTGGCACTTGTCGCAGATCGACTCAGCTTCTCTCTGCATCACTATAGCATGCATGCCGGAAAAACTGGCGGGTATATCCCGACTCACGATCTCGAGATCTTGGCATATTGGGTAGTGCCTGCAATCTATGGGTTTTTTGTAGTCTCCCATTATATGCTCCACTGACAGTTTCAGAGCTTGTCATGCCAATTAATCTCCTGACTACCCAATTGTTGCAAACACAGTGCCAAGCCACAAAAAAAGCGGAGTCAATGACCCCGCATTTTCTTAATTTAAACCAAGATATTGTAGCTTGGTCTCAAACTGAAAAGTGTGGATGTATGTAATGTGAACTCCAGGGAAAGCTGACGGAGCTATGGTGTGGACTCAGTGCATGATCACTGGCAGCGGTTTGGGCCACTGCCGCGCCCTCTCTCTTCAATTTTCCAGACCTTTCCTCCTCTTATCTTCTGATCCAAATTACTATATTCCCAGTACCTAGTAGGAATTTAGTATCGATTTATTCCTTGTCAATGGCTACTATCTATCTCCAAAAATTATAATACATGGCCTAATTTATGTGCCACGCTGTGGCATGTTTTCTAAAAATGCCCAAATTAGGTATTATAATTATTTTCATCGGCCAAAACAGTATTGAATTGGGCTGTAAAAAGAGAGGAAAGAGAAATGGATTCAGGAAGTCGGGGGAAAGGGGAATCCAGAGAAATCCCCAAACCTCGCACCCTTTCGGACCGATTATCAGAGGTCGCTAGAAGTTCGTTCGTCGGACGGAAAAAGGAACTCGCAGTCATCTCTGAGGCCATAAAAGCTGCTCAACTACCATTTATGGTGGCCTTTGTCCACGGTCCAGGAGGTATCGGCAAGTCAAGTCTAATTAAAGCAGCGCTATCCCACGAGCGCAGTGGTTTTTGCCGGTGTAGGTAGTCGGGATAGAATTGAGGCGCGCGCAGACTTAGGAGGAGAGTTACCGACATATACTCTTTCGATACGTACAGCGGGATCCTAGTTCCCCCTTATCTCACGTTTCCTCAAGCCCCCCTGCGATCCCGGACGGTCGGATTTCCCGAGTCCGGTTCTGACCCTGGCTTGTCCTCTCGCTGCCTTCCCGCTGGCCAGGAGGCTTAAATGCTGGCTCATATACACCCCTCTCGACAACGGTTTGCATGCGAGACTAGGCCCATCTTTAATGGTCATCGGTTAACCCCGGCTCTACGTCCGGGACCGGCCAAGGCCCGCCAGGTGCCCAGAGCCCCTTTGCCCGCAACAGGAACTACCTCTTGCGGTGTGATGTCCAGCACCACATCAGAGGGCATTACCCCCCCTTCATCGCTCATACGGGCTCATGCGCCAGACCAAATTCCTCCCGCTAACTTCGGTTTCCCCTATACAGCGGGTCTTTGCAGGTTGTCGCCAGTCCCTGCTGGGAGATGGTCCTTCCCGACGTTATCTCTGCAATCCGTGCATAGGCGCCTGGACCCTTATCCCGGGATGCCTCTCTGGTGCCTTTGTCCGTTTCTTCCCAGAGAGTTACAGCCTCACCCCCGTTGCACCGGGTTCGGCGCATCCGATAACCGCCGCAATGCAACTTCAACGGCGACCCCTATTTCGGGGCGACACTCATTTCGTTATGT
>CBFDBW010000263.1:0-4575 GCA_965603145.1 uncultured Syntrophobacterales bacterium | reverse complement strand
GCGAAATATCCGGGCTAGACTAAACCGAGGAAAATGCTGAGGAGGTGTAAAGCGGGGAAAGTAATGGGGATGGAAATCACACAGGACTTTACCCTAACGTTGCATACTCAAACCGGTAAAAATCGCTGCGCTCGCGTGATAGTGAGCCATCTGCGAGTGTGCTCGGAACAGGATCTCACGTACGGTCAAGTACTGCTCATCCTGTCCCAGGCTGCTCGCGCCCACATTTGGCACACTCTGACGCGTTTTTCCTCGGCGTGGGTATGCAACGTTAGGGTTTATTCGCTGCTTAGACGCGATTTATAATCATACTATTAAGAAACTGCCTGTCACTGCCGGAAAGCTGGGCAAACTGGACCCCCATTCCACGGGGTGTAACAGAGTGATCAGGCCCATGCACATTTACCCAGACTACTTCGGAATCAACCGCAAGACGACGATCTGAGTTGGGGATATTGATAACCATCTTGAAAGGTTCTTCAGGCTTCAAGGGGTCTAAACAACGGACAAACGCGCCTTCGAGACTGATATCAAGGGTTTCCGTGTTTATCACCCCCTGAGCGGTCTCTAAGGTTACAGACCATTTAGTTTTGGCTCTGGGGTGCCTCCGTCTTTCCTGCCGGGTAACCATATCTCAGATCCTTATATTGCCTGTCCCACATATTTGCTGCTGGCATTAGACTACAGCAGTAAGGGCGGGCTGGCAACAAAAAACATAAATCCCGGCCATTACAAAGGAGAAGGCCGGAGCATTGCTGCACTGAATTAAGAATCCACGCCCATCGGAGATCCCGCTATGCGGGGAAGGACGTGGTTTTCAAAGGATAAAATAAAAGATTCCCTCTTCCACCCTGTTTGGGGTCGCTGATAAGTTTCCTATCTCGGCCTACTATCCGAGCCCGTGGAGGATTTGTCCATGAGTCCCAGACTTAGTTCCAGGTTGCGTTGCGCCTCCGTAAAGTTCGGATTGATCCTGAGGGCCTCGGTAAAATGAGCAATGGCCTCCTCGAGCCTTCCCTGCTCAGCCAGCGCAGCCCCCAGGTTGTTGTGAGACTGCGCATTATGGGGATTGATTCGCAACGCTTCCGCATAATGTTGAATGGCCTCTTGGTGTTTCCCCTGGCGATCCAGACCAACTGCCAGGTTGCGGTGTGCCTCTGCATGGTCGGGGTTGATTTGCAACGCCTTATTGTAATGGGAAATGGCCCCGACCAGGTTTCCTTGCAGTGCCAGTGCATTCCCCAGATTGTTATGTGCTTCGGCATAATTGGGGTTGATTTGCAGTGCCTCATTGCAATGGAAAATGGCCCCAGCCAGGTTTCCTTGCAGTGCCAATGCATGCCCCAGGGTGTAGTGGGCCACATAGTTGTTGGTGGTTACATCGAGGGCGTGTTTGAAAAGTTTAATACTGTTTTTCCAGTGGGCAACTTGCAGCCAGCTCCCTACCATTAAAGCTGACACCAGCATAGTTGTCAATACGGAGACCACCCACCGTCTAGAGCGCCATCCTTTTACTAGATCAGCAAAACCCCAGACAACGACAATGAAAAGCCCTATGAGTGGCACATAGGTGTAGCGATCGGCCATGGCCTGCTCTCCAACCTGAACAAGGCCAATGACCGGCACAAGAGTGCCCAGATACCATAGCCACCCCACAAGTACATATCGATAGCGCTGTGCAACCCACAAAGCCACAGTGGATACAGTCAGCAAGAACAATCCAGCCGCCACAGGTTTCCAGATTTGCAGGTCGCTACCTGGATGCGGGTAGAACACTGCCAAATCCTGAGGCCAAATCATTTTTCCCATGTAGGCTACAAATGATACAAGACCATTTGCTATTCTTAGCTGGAATGGGACTATCCCCAGTGTAGAGATGGCTCCTGCTTGTTGCTGAGCCATAACAGTGACACCAGATGAGAACACTGACAGCACAAACAAAGGTGTTTTTTCCGTGACCGCTTTGAGTATCGTCGACTTGTCATCGCCGGAGCTCCGGAATCCAAGCGGTTGGTCCTCAACAGAACCCGTCACTGCCTGGAGTTGAAAGCGGTTCAGAGGCCAGTAGTCCAGCAAGAGCAGAACAAATGGAAGAGTCACCAGCATGGGCTTAGACATAAGGCCAAGGGAAAAGGTGACAAGGACTAGTAAATATCTCTTCCCCCCTGGACGGTTGACATAATGGACGTAAGCCAACATCGTCAACATCCAAAAAAAAGTACTCAGCACATCTTTGCGCTCTGCCACCCAGGCAACGGACTCGACGTGCAGGGGATGGAGCGCAAACAAGGCGGCGACTAGACCGCTTCGCCAGATGGCCCCAGTCATCCACCTCAGACCCAAAAACAGCAAGATCGTGTTTGCCAGGTGAATCAGCACGTTGGTCAGGTGGTGTCCCCAGGGATTCAGCCCATAGAGTTCGCAGTCCAACATATGTGACATCCATGTTAGAGGGTGCCAATTGCCTGTGTGGCTGGTAGTGCAAGCCCAGATTATACCTTTGCTCGTTAATCCCTCCTGCACCTGAGCATTGTCGGTTATGTAGACATTGTCATCGTAGTTGATGAACTCGTGATCTCCCACCTGCCAATATACCAAGAGCACAGCAGTAATCAGAATCAGGCAAATGAAAGCTTCACTCCGCATGATCTCAATTCCTTGCGGGTAATGGTATAGTAGGTTGTGAGAACTACGCTCTAAGACGATAAACCTTCCAGATCAGCCAGAGCATACATGCTAAACGGTGAACAGGTAAACTGCTTTTTCTCTGTCGACTAAACGTAAGTATCCCTAAGATATGCATTTTTGGATACGATTTGTTGTTTCCTTTGGGCAGCGTTCCAATTCCCACTTTGTGTCCATATTCATCCAAAAACTTAATATCACAGAGAAAATACTATTTTAGATGAATATGGCATGCTTTTTCCATTTGGTTTCAATGTTCTTTTTCAAATAATAGATAGAGGAGGATATGTTATGAGACGTTTGACCCTTATGCTTTTTCAACTTTTTCTCAGTATTTTTGCCGTCTACGCTGTTCTGTATGATGTTCCCAACGAGTATTTGTTTGTGCCGCTGCTCTGTTTGGTGGCCATGTTTTTCCTGGGACGGCACCCAGGGGCTTCCTCAGAGAAAAGCCAAGAGAGGATTCTGGCAGATACGTAAAGTACACCTGCAATCTCTATGCTAAACCTCCGCTGATCCTTGCCAGCCTGTTCAGCGGGGGTATTTTTTTCTTGCCACTTCTTTCCGTGTCTCTATAATCTTAAAATAGCACAAGGTCTCTCGGTCTAATGAGCGGAATACAGATACAGCTGGTGCCATTTCGGGGGTAACTCTCATGCATATGAGAAAAGTCTTGCTTCTTGTAGTCCTGACAGTACCTGCCATTATAAGTTGCGGGACTACCCACAGAGAAAACATCACTTCAAACCCGCCGGGCGCAGATATTTACTGGGGGTATAACCGCACCAATTTTGTGGATACTGAGTATGTAACCCCTTTTCAAAGATCACTCTATGGTAAGGCATGGGAACCCCGCTGTTATCAAGCAAGAAAAAAAGGCTATTTCGACTCAGAGGTCATATGCAAACCAAGCGAGATGGGTGACCGTCACATCCATTTTGACCTCCGGGCTCTACCTGGCGAGAAGGTTGAAAAGGCCCAACCCGCAAAGACTACAGAAACAGATAGAGAAATGGCCGCAGAGATTAAACAGAAACAGAGCCACGTTTCTGAGAACAGCCATATTCTTCTCAGCAAGGCAACCAAAGAGGAACTGCCGAGCTACAATGGACCGGCAGCCAAGTACGTTGAAAAATATCTGAAAGAGCATGGTCATAGTTGTTATGTAGAAATCATTCCCTCGCTCAAGAGTCGAGGCAAATTCGCTATCTTGATAAACCGATATTTTTCAGAGGATGGATTTGATCGAAATCAATTTACCGAAGTCGCAATAATGGCTGCATCTATTTTATCTGAAAGTGTAAGCTGGGATTGTTCAGATCTATTCCTCGATTATGCTGCCTACTTCGAGATCGACAGCAGACATATTGGCTGGGCCACAATATCCGTTGATGACTCGGTGCAAGCAAAAAGATTGCTCATGTCTACGAATGACGTCAATAAGTTCACAGCATACTGGAAATCAAGAATACGATATATTTCGGATACAGATCCGGAACCAATCCTGTAATCATTCACCTTATAGTAAGATTTTAGATTGCAGATTTAAGATTTAACAGCTCAGCCCCCAGCGGTCAGAGACGCTGTGAGCCCTCAATCTGCAATCCGCAATCTGATATCTGCAATGTAAAGTGGTGCCCCCGGCGTGACTCGAACACGCGACGCCCGGATTAGGAATCCCGGGCGTTGACGGTTTATGTCAACAAGGGAAAGCGGTTCTCTTGATTTGAAATCGGAACCAACTGGTTCGTGACAGCAGGAGATATAATACCAAAAGCACTCACGACTCGATCCAAATTAACTCATCTTAATTCCCCACGTTCAGGGTTTTGGTCTTGAACGCTTTTAATGTTCAACACTTAGTGTGATCCGACCACCGATCGCTCTAGT
>CBFDBW010000262.1:0-4585 GCA_965603145.1 uncultured Syntrophobacterales bacterium | reverse complement strand
CCACAACAACTGACCACTGACGTAATCGTAACCTTGGTACGATTCATGCTTTAAAGTGATCCAGACAATATTCCTGGAGTCCACTGGATGGAGTAGATGAAGGTATGAATGTGGCGAGTACGATTCTCGGATTTTGGGTCTTTGCTGTGGGTGCGGCGGTGGGTAGTTTCCTCAATGTGTGCATCGTGAGACTGCCCAAAGGAGCTTCGCTCATCAAACCCGGTTCTCACTGTCCCCAATGCCAAAGCGCTATTCGGTTCTATGACAATATACCCCTGCTCAGCTACTTGATTCTGCGAGGCAAGTGTCGCCGCTGCAAGACGCGCATTTCACCGCGATACTTTCTGGTGGAAGGACTGAGTGGCCTTATGGCCCTTGCCCTTTTTCGGACTTTTGGACTGAGCCCAGAACTGGGGATTTACTTCATTTTCTTCTCAGCGCTGCTAGCCGTGATCTTCATAGATCTGGATACTTTGACGATTCCCGATGTAATTACCCTGCCCGGGATTGTTGCAGGCGTGGGAGCCTCTTTCTTGCTGCCTCGTTTTAATGTGTGGCAATCGCTACTCGGCCTGTTGGTGGGAGGCGGAGTGCTTTTCTTGGTGGCGGTAGGCTATCGAATCTTTAGAAAGCGTGAGGGCATGGGCGGTGGAGATATCAAGCTGCTGGCCATGATCGGTGCCTTCCTTGGGTTGCCGGGCGTACTCTATACCTTATTTGCTAGTTCTTTGGTAGGTTCTTTAGCGGGGCTTCTGCTTATGTTCAAAGACAAGAGCGGGGGAGGTACCAGGATTCCCTTTGGACCTTTTTTGGCCCTGGGTGCCATGAGTTACGTTTTTTGGGGGCCAGCACTTATTCAATGGTATTTTTATAGCCTGGGCGGTAAAATCTGAGAGAGAATCCTTGGGTGTTTGTATATTTTGGCTGCAAAAACGGGGTAACTCCTGGCGGGAAACTCCATTGCCATGGGCTTGCCCCTCGCATAACTTTAGCCATTTTAGCTCGCTTTCGTTCAATTTAGGCACTTATCTTGCTTGCTATCTGTCTCTAACTGATTGCTGAATGGCGGTTACCACAACCATTGGTGCTCTCAGTTGAATGGACGTGTTTCCATGAAACCGCGCCGTTTCTTCGTTGAGGGTGAGGCCCTTGGGCCGGGAGAACGGCTAGTCACGGGTAAAAGGGCTCGTCATCTAACTCGGGTTTTGCGCTTGGGAGTCGGCGAAGCTGTTGTGCTTTTCGACGGCAGTGGCACCGAATATCCAGCAGAGATTTTGGAGGTGGGCCGACAGCTCGTTCGGTTCAAAGTGGCGGCTGGCACAAGGGTAGACCGGGAGTCGCGCCTTGACCTAGTGCTGGCACTGGGACTGTCCCGACCGAGCATCATGGACCTTATTATTCAGAAAGTCACTGAGCTCGGAGTGAACGCCATAGTTCCGGTAACAACCGAAAGAGCGCAGAGGTGGTCCGCTGGTGAGAGAGGGGCTTCCCGGCTCAAAAGGTGGGAACGCATAGCTCAGGAAGCGGCGAGACAGAGCGGCCGCAACCTGGTTCCCCACATATCGCCACCGGCGGATTTTTCCCGGTTCCTTGCGCACCAGCAAGAAACAGGACTTAAGCTAATTTGCTGGGAAGAGGAGGAGAGTGGCAGCCTGAGGGCGGCCCTTGCAGAGCAAGCGGGAAGCCGTCAGGCTTGTGTACTTATAGGTGCAGAAGGAGGATTTTCAGCAAACGAGGTTGAGCGGGCTACTGCTGCTGGTTTCCAATGTGTTTCCTTGGGCCAGCGTGTACTGAGGACGGAAACTGCTGCAATTACAGTAATTAGCCTGCTGCAATACGAGCTGGGTGACTTGGGTCTTTTACCTTGACCCGTGGTCTGCTTCGGCTATACTGCCTCACAAAGGTTGAGACAAGACATGCTCCCACTCCACCAAGCCGTTGCTAACCGGCAGGCGGGGGGGGGGATGTATAAGGAGGGTGCCATGAAATGCCCTAAGTGCGGCAATGTCAGTTTTGATCATCTGGATAACTGTATGAAATGCAGCAGAGACCTTTCGGCGGATCGGAATGAACTCAATCTGCTGGCTTTCAGGCCAGAAGTGCCTTTTCTCCTCGGCAGTTTGGTAGGGGAGATGCAAGGCGGTGGTGTCCAACAAGATCTCAGCTTTACTCAGGAAACTGAACTGGAACTGGGTGGATTGGATATGGGCGAGTTCCCTGCCATAGAGGGATCTATCGATATGCAAGACGTGGAGGGAGCAACCGGCGAAGGCTCCTCTGATGAACTCAGTTTGAGTGAGATTGCTTTGGATGATCTGGAGACCATCGAGGAGTCGGCTTTGGTAGATGCGGCAGCCGGAGAGCTGCAGCTGGATGATCTTGCGGAGTTGAGCGGTGAGGATGCGGGACCGGCTGAAGAAGATGATGGATTCTTGGGGCTGGAATTTGAGGAGGATGATTCGTCAGTTGACGATTTTGCCGATCTCGAAGAGATTTTGACTTCGGAGCCTGCGGCAGAACCAGAAGCTGCACCGGCTGACCCAGGAGATGCTGTTGAACTGGACCTCAATGAAGATGACCTCTCCGCACTTGCCAAGGAACTCGAAGATCACCTGGATTCTGAGGAGGGTGGCAAGAAAAAAGGGGCCGTTGATGATCTAGAATTGGAGTTGGAGGACGACTAAACAGGAAAGATAGTGAGAGAATATCAGCCGGGTAAGAACAAACCGCGGCATGAATGTACCTGAATTCAGGAGAGTTTTTTCCTCTCTTAGCCCACCTTTGACACTATAGAAAACCGCCATGTTCTAGAAAAATAGCATGCCTGCTCTGCGCTCTGCGACAACTCTTTTTTCCTTGACAAAATCATGAGCGGGGCGTATAAGACTGAGCGGTGGAAAGCGCTAAGGTCAGATATAATAATATCAAGTACTTACAAAGTACCAACCGAGTACCATAGCCGCTGCACAATCCTCTACCCCCATATACAATCTAGATTGTATAGAATAATGCCGAGGTAGCTCAGTCGGTAGAGCAGTGGACTGAAAATCCTCGTGTCCCCAGTTCGATTCTGGGCCTCGGCACCACAATTTATCTATTTGCCTTAGGGGCTTGGCTCACAATGCCACGTCCCTTTTTTTATGAACGTCCCCTGCACCGCTTTAGGTGGTCTCGCTGCCAGATTGTTGCAAGGTCAAGGAACTTCCATAGGTACGGTGCTCCTCGCTGGTCTGCGCTAAGCCGAGCGAACCATAGCTATTGATCAGCCTCTCGCCAAGGGCCGCTGCCAGTCGTCTAAAGAAAGAAAGACCATTGATTGGATCTTTTACTAAGATCTCCTGGAAATCCTCTCTATATATCTTGAGCAGCTTTGTGGGTTGTACACACTCTGCAGAAGCGGAGTAAATATCACGACCGACAAGGCTGGACCAGCCGAAAGCCTCGCCTGGGCGACTGACTGTGTGAACCACCTGCCCAGTATCTCGCGTGCCCAGCCTAACGCGTCCTTTTAGTAAGATATAGAAATGGCTGGCCTGATCCCCTTCACTAAAGAGAACTTCTCCTTCTTCAAAAGATTGTTTTACGGTGAGGTCATACGTTTCTTTGACGAAATCCTTATCCATTCCTCGAAATAGATCTGTCTGTTGGATAAACATGATCCCCCCTCTCTGTCCTCAAGTCAAAGCCGGACATTCCCCAAGAGCAAAAATTTGCTGAGTCAATTGTTACGTCTCAAAAGATCTTTCCCACCCCAACAGACCGGGCTAGAAAAATTGTAACCTCCTTGGCAGCCTCTTTCCAGGCCAGGCGCATTTCACGCTGCGCAAGTTTGGTCGTACGGTGGTGGTGGCTCAACCAGTGCCAAAAATTAAAGAGAGAAATCAGTGAAGGAAGATGTATTTCTCAGGATTCCGAGGTGACCAGGGGCGGCATGAAGCACGGGGAGAAGAGGGTCGTGGTGAGGCTACTTTACCTGAGGCTTAAACAAACATTCCAGCTCCAAGTGTCTGATAACTTGAGCTTCCAACAGATCAGGTGGTGCTCTGTTGGAAGCGCTATGGGCCCATTTTGCATAACATTTGCGAATCTCCAACAAGCTGGCGGTGGTCAAAAAAGACAGTCTAATACTAGCTTAAGACCGATCCAGTGACAGTGTCAACATAAAACTACTCTTGTGATAGGATTACTTTTCACTGAAACAACCAGCGGGTTATGGTCACTCAAGCCGCACTGCCAACGTTAGTCCGTCTTTTTCTGGTGAATGGTTGGGCAGAAGGGAGTACAAATGTACGCAGCGCCAATGATTGTCGGCGAAGATTGTTTGGTTGAACTCACTAGCTCCCAAGAAGGCAACGTTGTCGACGACTAGAAAACCACCCAATCTGAGGAGTCGACGACACCAGGATAGAGCTTCGGCGTAATCTTGCTTGTCAATATCCATGAAGATGAGATCATAGGTCCCTTCCATTGTCTCCAGGACTTGAAAGACCTCACCCACCCTGACCTCCACCCGATCCGCAAACCCAGCCTTGGAAATGTTTTCTCTGGCTCTGGCTGCCATGGCCTCATCACGTTCAATGGTAGT
>CBFDBW010000261.1:0-4601 GCA_965603145.1 uncultured Syntrophobacterales bacterium | reverse complement strand
GTTCCTGCGCCATAAACCGGATGACTGTAGTAGACCCCCCGTTTGTTAGAAGTCACCCCCAGGGCCATGTAAACTGCGGGAGCGGACTGGATAGCCTGCTGGAAATAAGGGCGAAAACCGTAATTCTTGCCCACGAAGCTGTCTGGAGCATTTCTATTTGAAGACGCGATCGTATTTCCCTTGCGGTCCATCAGATAGCAAACACTGGCGTCTAGAGCAGCGCGGAAACGGTCCAGTTCGGTATTTGCTCGCGCCAAGCTCCTTCTATCTTGTTGCCCCAGAGCCTTTTGCAGTTCCATTAGCCCGGCCAAAGCCTTAACAGCCTTTTGGTTTTCGGAGAGTGTCCAGAATACGCGGTTTCTGATTCTTCTCGCCCGGTAGGCAGCTTGCCTATCAGCTTCCTTAAAAGCGGACTCCTTTAAGGAGTGATAATAAAGAAAGCCTCCAATAGATGTGGATAGGAGGGCTAACAGGGCTAGGACTGATAGAATTGTGCGAAGCTTCATATTAAATACTTCCCCACGCCAGGGCCACGGGATGTCCCCGAGTAACCTCTTTCAAAGACATGGGATAACCATGTTGCATTGCTACAGGTTTGTAACGGTTCTTTACGGCTATCGAGGGAAATAAACAGTATTATAGGGAGCACAAATCGTGCCAAAGAAGAAAGGATATTTCGGATTTCGGATTTCGAAATTCGGATTGAAGATACTAAAACGCAAATAGCGATTAGTTTCAAATTCCGCAATCTGTAATCTACAATCAAAAAAGCCCCGCCTCCGTTGCCGGAGAGCGGGGCTTTCGTTTTTCTGCGGGGTTACAAATCCTGGTACAGGTTCCTACTTACCCGTTCCGAACACCTGAGCAGGCCTGGTGGTGTTGCCTGTGGCAGCGGGAAAATCCGAAAATACGGAAGCCTTCTTGTTGTGCTCGATCAGGTCGTTTCCGCCTTCCATGAAACCAACAAACCGTTTCTTGCACTCGTAAAAACCGTGCCACCAGGTATAATCAGGGGCCATCATGGCCGCGCCAAAACGAGCCCTACGTCCCTCATGGTGCCACAGTTCATAGAATTCAACCTCAAGTTCCTCATCAAAGAATTTGCTCTTGTCCAGCAATCCTTTGGCGTAGAGATCGTCCAGCATTTTCTTTGCCGGTTTGAAATAGATGTCGTTATAGGCCTCGTTCACCTTGTCATATTTGACAAAGTGGTCATCCACCCAGACCTTGCCGTGACACTGCTTGCACACCTCTTTCATCTTGTCCCGCTCAGTCTCATGGTTGACCTTGGCTGGGACTGGGTTAAAGTTTTCCGGCCGCACTGACAGAGGAGCCTGAGACTCCCAGGCGAGCCTCTCGGTCACATCGTGACTGGTGAGCACCGTTCCTGCTCCCGACATATGGCAGGCGGCGCAGGTTGGCGCTCGGTAGTCAACACCTGGTGACCAAGTTCCCGGGGCAGCATTCCAGTTGTACTGGTCACGGAATGCCGTGTAAATGTCACCATGCTTGGATTCCATGTAGATCTCGATCTGAGGATGATCCGGTCCCAGGTGACACTGCCCGCAGGCTTCGGGCTTTCTGGCCTCCATCACGGAAAAGCGGTGACGGGTATGGCAACTGGTGCAGCTTCCCAGGCTACCGTCCAGATTAATCCGTCCCACGCCAACGTTGGGCCAGGTCATCGGATCCAAGCTACCGTCCTTGGTTTTCTTGAGGACAGTACCGTGGCAGTGGAAACAGCCGGTGGCCCGCTCGAGGTCACTGTTCATCCCCAGTTTGAGCCAGGGATCGATCTGCCAAATGACCTTGTGGGTGTTGGCATGCTTGCTCCTGGCATACTGCTTGGCCTCATCAGGATGACAGCGAGAACAATCCTTGGGCGTGACCACTGCTGCTACCGGCACCTTGTATTCCTTGGTGCCGTATTTATAATCACGTCGCTCGTACTGCTTGAAATGCTCCTTGCTCACATCCGGATCAAAAGATTCAGCCTTGTGGCAGTCGTAGCAAGTAACATTGGCATTGGCGTGCCTACTGTTGGCCCAGTCACCAAAGATACCTGGATGCTCCATCTTGTGGCACTCGATGCAGGCGACCGCTTCTTTGGGCATGCTGCGCTCTATCCTGAACTCCTTCGCTTTGGGTTGATTCTGAGCGTAAGCCAGGGTCATCATGCTAACCACCACGAGAAGGCTGGCCAGCCCTACCACCAGAGCCGAAGTAATCAAGTATCTTCTCACTTCTTCACCCCCTTTCTCCCTCTTTGTTTCTCCAATTTTAGGCATTTTAGTTCACTTTAGTCACTTGCTAGAGACCTAAACCCCGGTAAGTGTCAGCATACTGTTTGTAGTTGTAATACGGTTTGGGGTTGTGAACCAGATTCCTGTGACAGTCCACACACTTTTTCTCGTAGCCGGACCTGGCATAGACCACGTCACGGTGAGCCAGCATGGCGCCACGTTTATTCGGGATGTATAGGAGATTGCGATGGCATTTCTGGCACTGGTCGTTAGTGAAGGAGGCGTAAGCTTTCTGCCGCTGCTTCTCGTGATCATACTCCTTCTGAAAGAAGTGGACGAGAACGTCCTTGACGCCATGAAAAGTCTTAGCGTAGAAGAATTGAATGGTATCCTGGGGAGCTGGCAGATGGCAGTCCATGCAGTCAGCCACAAAACCCTGCTCGTTGTTCACGTGAGTTGAGGTCTTCCAAGTGTTGTAGGCAAACTGGATCTCATGGCAGGTGGCACAGAACTGGGGCGTAGTGGTACGGACCATGGTGTAGTAGGTGAGGCTGAAAAGTGGAAAGGCAATGGTTATACCTATGCCAATGAAAATGGCGGGTTTTATAAACTTTTTCATGGTTGCGTCCCTGCAGCAGTTATTTAGATTCTCTCTCCCTGGCCTTAGAGTCGCAGCTTTAAACTAATAGAGCTCTGCAGTCGTAGACCTGGGCCTCCGCCTCAGGATCTTGCACTGAATTTTGAGTAAAGATCTCTGGATCTTAAAAAATGGTAAGTGTGGATATATATCGGACCAGTATGATATGTGAAATAAAGCCGAGAGTAATGAAATTGTCAAGCAATTTTGTATGAAAAAAAATTCTCAAACAAATATAGGAAGAATCTGGTTTCCATGTGGCTAAGCATTCCTTATACGAGGTGTGGACTGTTTTTGTACGATTTTCCTATATCACAAAAAAGTATAAAGAAGATGTTAAATCTGTATACGGCTGATGAGGTGTTGTCAGTTGAGCTCCAATTTTTCCCGTAACCGTAGAGAAAGATTCCTATTCACCTCGAAAGCCTTTTCCACCGTTTTCTCACCGTCAGGATTTACCAGACAGCAGGTGGCAGGGGAGAGCATACTGCGGGAAAGGAGAAAGTCCCGGTCAATACCCTTTTTGTCCAGGGCAGCCCAGATTTCGGCCAGTTTTTTTTCCAGGCTATCTAGAGTCTCTTCCTCAAATGGCTCAGTATTGGCAGGAACAATGCCCCATACCAGTCTACCGCCCCGATCCAAAAATTTCCGAATTGATGTCGCGTATTGGCTGAAGACCTCGCCGTTGCTGTAAACATCCAGTGACAAAATGTCCATGTCCAGTCCCAGGAGAAAATCCCAATCAGGATTGCCGCAGAGGTGGATGCCGCGGGGTCTGTCGATCATGGCAAAGAAGCTCTCCATGTCTTCTCGAGCCGCCAGGTCCCCATACCCTGCCATGGCGCTGAACAGGAATTGCAGGCCGGGCTCGTCAATAAACATGAAGGCATTGGAGTTCAATTGCTCGAGACGGTGCAGTTGTGCATTTACCCGTTTGGCCATAAATTCCATCAGGAAAGGTCGAACAGTATCATTAAAAATGATAGGACGGTCATCCTGATCCACCACATTGAAGCCGAAACTGATGGGCCCTTCCATCTGGCCCCGAATTGCCGGTCGTTCAGAGAAATCCATCTTCAAAAACTTGTGGTACACCACTGAATATTCCTCGCTAATGTCGAAATATTCGGGTTCATCAAAGTGCGCCATGGTTTCTTCAAATTCAGCTACGAATTTCTCCATTGAAAATCTTAAGGTGCGTTTCTCCAGATCCAGAAGAATTCCGGGGAAATGCTCAGATGCTTGAACGTACATGTCCTCGAAGTAGTTAACGTGGGGCAGTTGCGGCCAGAAGGGCACATCCAGTGACAGGGCCATCTCCAGGGCCCGGTCCACATCCTTGTGGGGCATAACTGCCATTGCCGTCGTTAGTAAGTTCCCGGGAATAGGCATAGGGTCAAGCCACCTTTCTTTTTCATGAGACAATAAATACCATGATTCACCCGACGCAAATCCCAAATCCCAAGCACCAAATTACAAATAAATTCCAAATTCCAATGACCAAAAAAGACTCGGGATTCTCTTTTTTAAGATGATGTATAGGTTTGGGATTTTGAATTTCGGTCATTGTTATTTGTTTGTTATTTGTGATTTGTAATTTGGAGTTTCCATCAACTTACGTCTTCTTTTCTCGTTCCTCTAGTTCAGCCAACCTTTTCTTCAGCTCCTTCTCCTTCTGCCAACGTTCAGTCACATCACGCATTATAGCCTCTGTGCCTTTC
>CBFDBW010000260.1:0-4615 GCA_965603145.1 uncultured Syntrophobacterales bacterium | reverse complement strand
TCAACTCGCGGCTACTGCAGACTCGGTTCCATCGCCGCTGAGCCATGCCGGTCACACATAGGGCAAAATGATTCTGCTCAAGCATAATTATCTAAGCACAATATCCGAAGGCCCTGAACATCTCAACAATAATGTTGGTAAACTTAAGGACCTTTTGCAATATGATCGATATACCATATATTGTGGTTGCCGTTCTCTTGGCAAAATTTGCGATCACTCCAACAAAGCTGGAATTATTAAAAACCATGAAAATTTGTGATATCCTCAATTCCAGTTTTCAGGGCATAGCGGGCGATATCTGCTATTAAAACCAAAATATCAGACAGCTGAAATCGTGAGATAGGCAGAACATATATGCAATTATTTAGTCATTTCAGATAATTGGTTCAATGGCAAGGTGCATGTAATTTTATAGGCGAGCGGACCATATTATTTACTATGCAGCCAACGTTTTTTGGAATCAAAGACTGACGGTCGAGAACTGCACACTAAATCTGATACTGGTTCAGTGAAAGAGCTCTGCTAGTGAAGCTATTTTCCGTGCTCCTTCTGAATTAGTACTCTGGCATTCCCGCCTTGCGCAGGCCATTCAAGAAGCGATCTAAATCTTCAGCGTTTTGGTAGGGCGCAAATCCATAGTATGATCTTTAATCCCTTCATTTTTGTCCCTCCTTCATTTGCTCATCGGATAGTCTATAGTGTCAAATGCCACCATCACCCGCGGTGCGCCGCAATCTCCAGAAAATACGGAATCTTCCGGATTCTCAATTCGCACTTCTGACATTTCATTTCGGCACCTCAGTACTTTTTCAAGACGTGAAGAAGCTCTAATCAAAAAAATTGCTTCATCCGGTCCTGACGTAATTCCCGATACGCTATTAGGAGTCAAATAGAAATGTTTTGCAAATTTTTTTAAAGGTTAAGTGAATAATCTACTCCTCCATCAACTGCCTTCATGGCCTGTTCACTTTTTTTCTGCCAGAAGGCTATCCCCCAGTTCTTGAACTGACTTCGGAGTTCATTTAGCAAAGACAGGCTCCGATCGATCTCTCCTTTTTGGGCCAACATTTGCCCCAGGTAAAATCGTGTCTGGGCAGCTAACACCACCGCTCCGGATGTCTCATCAGTCCTAACGCTTTTTTCGAAAAAAGCCTCCGCCTGATTAAAATCAAGCGAACCCCCAGACGATAGCAGACGACCTTTCAAGAAATCGAACCTGGGAGCCTCCCGTTCCGGGTTTAACTGAACCAATGGGAAGCCAGCCTCATAGAATCGTTCAGCCTCGGCCCAGTCTCCCACGTCCAGATTAACTCGCACCAGATTATAATAGACCGCTTCCAGCTGTCTTCGGTGTTCCGTGCCTTCAATAGCCTGCAGGGCTTGTTGATAAACTTCAAGGGCCGAGTCAAATTCTTCTGCCGCCAGCAGAGCATTGCCTTTCGCCGCATAGCATAGAAAGCATAAAATTGGCGAATCAGTCTCTTCAGCAATTTTGAGAGCTTCCTGTACACGAGTCAACGCCCCTTGATCCTCACCGATTAGCGCTGAAAAGCTACTGTGCCATACCGCACACCAGACTTTTGACTGAAGATTGGAGATGCTATTCAAAACAGGGGTATTGCCTCTTTTCATAAGCTCCTTTGCTTCACCGATGCGGCCCTGAAGAGCTCGAATGTACCCGAGGTGCGTGCAACTGTGTGTATAAGGAAGGAAGGGATACTCTTCAGCATACTCGGTTTGCGTGTTGTTTGCTTCGCAAGAGCGGATGACTTCTGAATAAAGATCTTCCGCCTGTTCCCACTTCGCCTGAGAGAAATAGTTCACAGCTAATGGAAATTTTACAGAACCAACGAGCTCATCCACTCTTCTTTCTTCAGGTTGCTCCAGGATTTCCAGATAATACCGCTCCGCCTTCTTATAATGGCCTTTGAAGAAATAGGACAACGCATATTCAAAAAACACCTTGCCCAAACGCGCGGGGTCCTCCAACGAGCGCGCCACGGATTCAGCCTCCTGACAGATTTCTATTGCTCGATCCTGGTGGCCTAAAAAATGTAGCGGCCAAACCATCTCCAGTTGAAGATCAATTAGCGCCTCCTGTCGGGACCTGTCCTCTGGAAGCTTTGACAGGCACTCCTGCGTCCGTTCAAACATCATGAGCGCTTCGTCAAACTGACTCAGCCTATATGCTCTGTTAGCGGCCTGACGACCATAGTCCGCCGCTTTTGCCCAGTTTTCAGCAAGACTGAAATGGTGATGCAACAGGTCAAGCTGTTCCTCAATCCGGTCTTGATAAAGTTCTTCGATGGCTTGACCAACCAAATCATGCAGTTCTTTTCGTTTTTGATGGAGTAGCGTTTCGTAGGTCACTTCCTGGGTTAGCACATGCTTGAACATGTAAGCAGCTTCTGGGACAACCTGGACCTGTTGAATCAAGTCCAGCACTTTCAGGGTTTCCAGGGACTGGGAAAGCTGGTCGCGTGAGGTGGATATTCGCTCAAGGATACGCCGAGCAAACTCACGGCCGATAACAGAAGCCAAACGAAGGGAGTCGCGGGCATAACGGTCCAGCCTATCAAGCCGAGCACGGATTACGGCCTGCACTGTGTCAGGGAGCGTGAGTTGCTCCAAAGGGTTGGTCAAGACCGCTTCTCTGTCTCTAACTTGCACCGTGCCCTCCTCAGCTAACACACTGCAAATCTCTTCAATAAAAAGGGGATTGCCACCGGTGCGATCGTGAATTAAAGCCGTAAGGCCCTCAGGTATTTGATCCACTGCCCAAACGGATTTATTGATATTTTCGCTGTGCTGGCTATTCAGGGGCCTTAAGACTATGGGCGTATGATAGCTCCAATTGCGCCAGTTGGAGGTATATTCGGGACGGTAAATCACCACTACCATCAAAGAATGGGCGGCTATCACGCCGACAATGTATTTCAATGCGGAATCCGAAGCTTCGTCGACCCAATGCCAGTCCTCCAGAATTATTACCATCGGTTGTCGTTTAGAATTTAGGATATTGATTGCTGCCAGTGCATCCTGAAAGGCACTTTTCAGCTCTTGTCCTTGCAAGTGTTTTGGCAGGGGATAGTCTTCACTGGGGATCGAAAGCAGGTGCAGGTACAAAGGAAGATATTGCTCCAGCGTGTGATCAATGGTCAGGATACCGGCAACGGCTTTTTCTAGGAGCTCACCTGGCGTATCTTCTTCGCGCAGTCGAAGTCCACGCCTGAGGGCATTGATCAAGGAAAAGTAGGGGGTATCGCTTCCATATGATTGACAGCGCCCTTCCAAGACGGTGATTTTATCCCCATCCAGAGAGTGCCGAAATTCATACATAAGGCGGCTCTTTCCCACCCCTGCCTCACCGACCACGGTGACGAACTGACCATAACCAGCCGCTGCTTTGCCAAAACATGAGTGAAGTGTGGCCAACTCCTGTTCTCTTCCAGTTAAAGGAGTAAATCCTCGCCGTTTCGCTGCCTCGAAGCGGGTTCGAACCGCCAGTTCTCCCATAACCAAATAGGTGGTCACCGGCTGACCCTTTCCCCTAATAGTCCTCGCACCCAGCGGCCTTATCTCAAAGTAGGGGGCAATTTGTTCACGGGTCTGCTCACCGGTCAAAATTTCATCCGGCCCGGCCATTTCAGCGAGTCGTGAGGCTACATTGAGCGTCTCACCTACAACCCCATGTGTCCCCTTCCCCACATCCACTTCACCAGTAACAATGAGGCCTGTATTTACACCGCTATGCATAGTCAAAGGCCGACCAATCCTTTGTTCCAATTTGGGGCTTATGGCTTTCACCAAATCGTGTACTTCCCTTGCCGCCCTGATCGCCCTAACCGGATCATCTTCATGGACTTTTGGTACACCAAATAGCGCCATCACCGCATCACCGACGAACTTCTCGATGAAGCCCTCGTATTTGGCCACCACCTGGGCAATCTCTCCGAAGACACGGCTCATGATCTCTTTGACTTCCTCTGGGTCGAGCCTCTCCGACATTGCGGTAAATCCTGAAAGGTCGGAGAAGAGCACCGTCACATGTTTGCGCTCCCCTTCAACTTCAGCAGTTGGCTTTTCTGTTTCTTCTTTAGCATTGTCTAGCTTTTGACCACATTCGCCGCAGAATTTATCGCTCGGAAGTATGTCAGCTCCGCATTGAGGGCAGGTCCATGAAAGCTTGTCTCCGCACTCATGGCAGAATTTCTTTTTCTCAGGATTCTCAGATCGACACGCTGAGCATTTCATTGTTCATGACCTCCATAGAAATGGGTCTACAAATGCGGACGCCTGAGCACCAGCCCCGACCGAACTGTCCGGTACGCCGGCGATCATTATAGCGAGCCCACAAACTCGGCGATGGCATCACCAATGGCGTGCGGAGAATCCTCTTGTAGGAAGTGGATGCCAGGCACAATGACCTCACTCTGATTGCGCCAGGTGCGGCAGAATCCAAGTACGCGCTCGTTGATGAGCACTCCACGGTCGGCGTTCACGATCAGCTTGGGCAAGTCACTGTCCTTGAGCCAGTTGCCCCAGGCGTCTACGGCGGATACCACGTCCGCCGGCTCGCCATCAAAAGGGATGTCTCGTGGCCAGGTGAGCATGG
>CBFDBW010000259.1:0-4631 GCA_965603145.1 uncultured Syntrophobacterales bacterium | reverse complement strand
TCTTTCCACCCAAATCCTCATTGGTTTAACGCTTGGGCTTATCGTCGGCTTATTTTTCTGAGAAAAAGCTTCTCCACTCGCCATCGTTGGCAGAGTCTACATTGGCCTGATTCAGATGTCGATTCTACCATACATGGTGGTTTCACTGATGCTCGGCATCGGGTCTTTGAGCTATGGGAAGGCAAGAAACCTTGCTATCACAGGGGGCATCGTTCTGGTCGCATCATGGTTTCTGGCCTTTACCATCGTATTCTTGATACCCCTTGCTTTTCCCTCCATCGAAGCCGGCTCTTTTTACAGCCCCAGCCTGGTTGAAGTCGCTGAAGTGGACTTTATCGACCTTTACATTCCAGTCAACCCGTTCAGCTCCCTGGCTCGTACAGTGGTACCCGCGGCAGCAGTGTTTAGCATCGCCTTTGGTGTTGCGCTTATCGGGGTCGAAAACAAGCAGAGCCTGCTGGACATCTTGGCTGCCACATCAAAGACTCTCACCCGTATTGCGATGATGGTGGTAAAGGTTACACCTATCGGTGTTTTCGGCATCGCCGCGAATGCTGCCGGCACTTTGACCATCGAGGAGTTCGGTCGGCTGCAAACCTATATTATACCCTTTATCATCGCAACCCTTTTACTGACTTTTTGGGTTCTTCCGGGACTGACGGCCGCCCTCACCCCTTTCAGTTATCGTGAAATCCTTAAATCTTCCCATGATGCGCTGACCACCGGCTTCGTCACAGGTAATCTGTTCATTACGCTGCCAATGATGGTGGAAAGCGCCAAAGAGCTTTTTGAGGCTCGTGGGATAAAAAGTGATGACACCGATAACTATGTTGAGGTGTTGGTTCCTACATCCTTCAATTTTCCCAACGTCGGCAAGTTGCTGACTCTGATGTTTGTCCTCTTTGCCGGTTGGTTTGTCGGCAAGAGTATTGCTCTTACAGCCTATCCAGGCTTCGCAGTGCTAGGATTGTTTACCTTGTTTGGTGGTGTGGATTTAGCACTACCTTTCCTGTTGGACCAAATGCAGATTCCTTCAGACATCTATCAGCTCTATGTTGTTACGGGAGTAGTTAACAGCTGGTTTGCGACCCTTCTTGCAGTCATGAACCTGTTTGCATTTACGTTGGTGGCTGCATGCGCAGCAACTGGTGCAGTGATAATCAATTGGTCACGCATTATCAGGTTTGCAATAATTTCATTGGTAATTTTTATCGCGATCATCCTGGGAACGCGTTTCATGCTGTCTGCGATGGTAAGCAAAGAAGACATTCAGCGGCGTACCCTGATGCAATCGGAGATAAAAGATGCACAGAAGTCAGACATCAAAAAGACAGGCTCAAGAGTGTCGGTAACTCAAAAAAGCTATCTTAAATCGATTATTAAGCGCGGCAGGTTGCGGGTAGGCTACAACCAAGAAAACCTGCCGTTCTCTTATCATAACGACAACGGCGATCTGGTTGGTTTCGATGTGGAGCTTATGAATGAACTGGCCCGGGAGCTGGGGTTAGAGTTGGAGTTTATCCAATGGACATACGAAACCCTTTTCAAAGAACTCGAGCAGAACAAATTTGATGTTGTAATAGGAGGAATGATTGCCAATTCGGAGCGCCTCACCAAGGCAAATTTCTCCGAGCCATACATCAATATGACAACAGCAGTAGTTGTAAAGGATTACAGACGCTATGAGTTTAAGAACTGGCGCTCGATAGACGAAAAACTCAATATTCGGCTGGGTGTGGTAGGGGAAAAACGGGCGGAAGCTGCCAAGAGCATCTTGCCGAATACCGATGTAGTGCTCTTGGAAAGTTATCACGAATTTTTCACAGAGAACCCAAAAGGGGTTGACGCACTCGTCATTAGTGCGGAGGCGGGTTCAGCCTGGACAATCATTTACCCTTCCTATTCAGTCGTTGTGCCGGAGCCTCACATAAAAGCCCATGCTGGTTTGATCATGCAGTTGGGTGATTCGGATTTTGGAGACTTTGTTGACGACTGGGTGAAACTAAAGAAGACCAGCGGATTTATCGACAAGCTTTATGATAAGTGGATATTGGGCAAGGGTGAGGAGCAGAAAAAGCTGCGCTGGTCGATTGGGCGCGACGTGCTTGGTTTGTGGGAATAGGCTACCTGCAAATCAAGCGAAAGCACAATGTTGAGAAGGTCTAGGTGACTCAAAAGGGAGGGACAAATAATAGATTCCATCCAAAACTTCACCCTCCAAAAACGTACTACAAAATAATGGGGCAGAACCCTACGGGAGAGGACTAAACATATCTTGCCAACATCTTGAGTTTTCCAAAGGTTTCCATAAGATAAGCATATATTAAGCTGCACGATGTTCGAGGAGGCTTAATGGGTGGCCTTGAAGGAATAGATTTACACTAAGATCGAGTAGGTGAGAGTCCGACCAGATCAATGGGAAAATACATATAACATCGAGAGTCCAGGATTCGCTGGATTAAACTTACCACAAAATCTTGAAAGAGCGCAAAATGAAATCGCCCACCCCAACATTCAGAAACGTTAGGGGCGAGCGACAAAAATGTCAGAATGATGTTAGTTGAAGACGAAGCAGTTTGGTAGGGAACGTCAGTTTATAACGCTTAATCCCATCCTGGACGACCCAAACAAAGTGCGGGTGGTAAAAAAGGCTGTGAGTCTTTGAGCACAATTAAGTTGTTAGATCCTTGTATGATCTCCTCTACTAGGAAAGCCTCCTATCTAAATACTCAGAATGGTCCTTCAATACAGGTTCATATGCTTGGTTCATCAATGGAGAGGAAATCATGAAATCAGCTGTAGCACGATTGCATGCAATTGGAATATTATAAACCACTGCAATTCTTAGTAAAGCCTTCACGTCAACATCATGAGGATGTGGCTCCATTGGATCCCAGAGGAATATAACAAAATCTATCTTTCCCTCTGCTATCATGGCTCCCAGTTGTTGGTCTCCTCCAAAAGGACCCGATCTGAGTTTAACGATCGCAGATTGATCAGAGGACGTACCTTCTTCTGTAAATTTCGTTTTGATGGCTTCTTCCACTAATTTCCCCGTAGTTCCTGTACATACAATCTTATGTTCTAATAATGTAGAGTAATTCCATTCGATCCACTCAATAAGGTCTTTTTTTCGGTTGTCATGAGCTACCAAAGCAATTGTCTTGTTTGCTTCCATTAGGGTATCTCCTTTTAAAAAGCCTCCGAGGAGTTGGATTTATACGACCTGCTTCGGGTGAAATCCACCGAGAACCTGAGGAAACAGCTGCGGAGTATTGCTGATTATCTCCCTGGTGTCAAGACACTTTTCGAGGGCCGTGGCGAAACTGAACTGTGCAGCTTGCCATGGTCGTGCGATCATGCTGTCGCATTTTTCCCACACCTTAAGCAGCGGCTGATTTGGAAGAACCAAAATACCATGCACGAGAAGAGTAATCGCCAGAAATGAAAATGCAGGCAATGACGAGGAATGTGATTCCCAACTTGGTTAATGCCAAAACTTAGTTTAACGTCCCTTAATGCACAGTATTGTGCCCAAACGTTTTTACCCTAAGATATGGTAACTGGCTCTCAAATAGCAAAGTGGGGATTAAAGTATGTAATGTGAAGTCCCAGAAAATTGATAGGGAAATTAACCTTATAACCGGCTAGACTTGGAGCTAATCGTCTAGCAGCAGCAAGGGTATCCAGGGCATGGCCCCAGGTGGATGTGAGTTCGGATCATTGGGATCTGTAGCGCTCCTGTATTCTTCTAGATTTGTGTACCCATCTCCATCGGCATCCGCAAGGGCATCATCGACCAACGGATCCAGCCCATAGGTTACCTCCCAGCCATCGGGCATGCCATCCCCGTCCGTGTCCGCCTTGGTGGGATCGGTGCCTGGCTGATACTCCGCCAGATTAGTGAGACCATCGCCGTCGGGGTCTGCGGCCGCGTCGCTGGGATCGAGCGGTTCGAGTCCGTAGATCTCCTCCCAGGTGTCCGGCATGCCATCGTTGTCATCGTCGAAGTCCAGCCAGTCCGGCAGACCATCGCCGTCGGTGTCCCGGTCATCCCGCCGCAGCGCCGCAGTATCGAGCCCGATTGTGCTCACGTCCTGGGCGAAGAGGGAATCCCCCAGGGTCAAGATGTCAATCGTCTCACCGGGGTGCTCCACCTCGGTGTCCTGGGAGCCTTCCTCTTCCACTTTCAGCGAGGTGGAGTCCACCGCAGTGGAGTGATGATCAATCACCTTGTTCTCCAGACTGTAGGAAGTGAGCTTCCCGCCGATATCCACCATCCCCGAGCCGCTCGGGCTGTAGACGGCGAGATACCCAACCGTCTCCGCCACGTGCCCATCCATCAGGCTCTCCTGCTCGAACAGCGCCGCCTCAAAACCCGCCGACGTGACGTTCCGGGCCCGCACGGCCACCGCCTGGGCGTCATGGTAGGTCTGCACGGTCAGGAACAGCTTGGGTGTCTCGGGAAACGCCTGAGTGAAACTTTGTGTGCTCCAGCTCCCGGTGCCATCGAGACTGAAGGTGCCTGCCTCCCAGAGGCTATTGTCCGTCATGGTGTGATGGCCCCGATCCATCATTACGTAAGGCACGCCCTCAGGGGCGTGAGTACCATCCAGATAGTCCAACTCCTG
>CBFDBW010000258.1:0-4647 GCA_965603145.1 uncultured Syntrophobacterales bacterium | reverse complement strand
TGCGTCGGTGCACCGGCTTGAGCCCATCGCGCACATCTGGAAGGGCCCTGCCTATAATAACGCTCATGGCATAATCTAAATAAGAATGCTTTAATTCAGCTTCGATAGCGATACGTTGGGTGCTCTCTTGTTGGTTCATAAGTATTTCTCAGCAAAAATGGTTACATGAGTTGTTTCTCGTCCGTGGTCCCCCCTCAGGGTCTGTGGGGGGGGGGGGGGCGGGCCCCCCGCGGGGAGGCGGGGCCCGACCTTTCGCTGCTGGCCCACCACTGAATCGCGGCTGGAAAGCCGCTCCCACAGAATGCTAAAAACCACTGACAAAAAAAACAGGATGAAACGCCCAAAACCTGAACTTCGCCTCAGACCTTGGCGCCGCCATCCCGTGAGTTTTCATCTCTATATATCCAATTCTCTCACTTCCAGAGCGTTGTTCTGGATGAACTCCCTTCTTGGCTCCACCTTGTCTCCCATAAGGATGGTAAAAATTGTATCGGCTTCAACCGCATCCTCCACAGTTACTTGGAGCAAGGTGCGTTTCTCGGGGCTCATGGTGGTCTCCCATAATTGCTCGGGATTCATTTCCCCGAGCCCTTTATAACGCTGAAGGCTCAAGCCTTTTTCTCCTTGCTCGCGCAAATATTCCAGCAAACCCCTTTTGGAGTGGATGGGCATCTCCTTTTCGCCTTCAACTACTCTATAGGGTGGCTCGTCAAGGTCACGTAGTTGTTGTCGCTTTTCCAGAGCACGGCGAAAAGCCACCATATTGAACAGATGCCTGCCAACCGTAATCCAACCCCAACCATTCTCTTTGGCCCGTACTTGAATTTCAAACGTTCTATATTCCTCATTCTCCCGGAGATCACCCACCTCGAAGTTTTCTTTCTTGAACTCTTCCTGCAGCCGGGCCATACTCGCCCGATCCGCTTGCAGCTGCTCCTCCAAAGAAAGTTTTAAGAGGATCTTCATCAAATCGGGATCGTAGCCCCTTTTCTGTAGGGAATGAAGCACATCAAAATAACCAACCATTTTCTCCATGAGCTCTAATAGATCATCGCCGCCGAACACCTTGCCGCTCTTTTCCACGCACACTTTGCGGTCTTTGGTGGCACGCTGCAGAAGAAAGCGCTGGAATGAAGATTCATCGCGAATGTAGGTTTCCCGTTTGCCATGGCTCACTCGCAACAGTGGTGGCTGCGCAATGTAGAGGTGGCCTTTGGTGATGAGTTCCTCCATCTCTCGGTAGAAGAAGGTAAGCAGCAGGGTACGAATATGGGAGCCGTCCACGTCGGCGTCAGTCATGATGATCACCCGGTGGTAGCGCAGTTTGGACAGATCAAAATCATCCTTACCCACACCGGTACCGAGTGCAGTGAACATTGTGCAGATTTCCTGGTTTTCTAACATCTTGTCGAAGCGCGCTTTTTCCACATTGAGGATCTTACCGCGCAATGGCAGCACTGCCTGAAATTTCCGATCTCGTCCCTGTTTTGCCGATCCCCCGGCGGAATCACCCTCCACTATAAATAACTCGCTCCGGGCTGGATCCCTTTCCTGACAGTCTGCCAACTTGCCTGGCAGGGAGTGCTCTCCCAGGACACCTTTCCGTCGAGTAAGATCTCTGGCTCGTCGGGCCGCTTCTCGCACCCTGGCAGCTTCCACCACCTTGGTGAGAACGGCACGACCTACTTGCGGATTCTCCTCAAAAAAGGAGCTGAGATGCTCATAGATAAGCGTCTCCACCAAGCCTTTCACTTCACTGTTGCCCAGTTTTGTCTTGGTTTGGCCCTCGAACTGCGGGTTGGCTAACTTGACGCTGATGACAGCAGCCAAACCTTCACGAACGTCGTCACCTTCAAGCTTTTCCTTTAGGTTCTTGGGGGTGGTATCACCTGCAACATATTGATTTATTGTTCTGGTAAGGCCCGCCTTAAAGCCGCTGAGATGGCTTCCACCCTCCCTGGTGTTTATGTTGTTGGCAAAAGAGAATATTTTCTCGCTGTAGGTGGCGTTATACTGGAGGGCGATCTCCACCACGATGCCATCTCTGGTGCCGGACAGGTGGATCACATCGGGATGGACAACATTTCTGTTTTCGTTGAGGTGTTGCACAAATGAGATGATCCCACCTTCATAATAAAACTGCTGTCTTCGATTCTTGCGCTCATCCTCTATGGTTATTCGAACTCCCTTGTTGAGAAAAGCCAATTCACGCAAGCGATTCAGGAGGACTTCGAAACTAAAGTTAATGTCTTTGAAAATAAGCGGATCCGGCCTGAAAGTAACCCTCGTCACTCTGCGCTTTGTGGTACCAATAGTTTGTAGGGGCGTTACGGTTTCGCCGCGCTCATAGCGCTGCTGATGCACTTTACCATCCTTGCGAATTTCCACTTCTAGAAACTCACTCAGCGCATTTACCACCGAGACGCCAACGCCGTGAAGTCCTCCAGATACCCGATAAGACTGATTGTCAAACTTGCCGCCGGCATGAAGTTTGGTCATCACTACTTCAACCGCAGGAACACCTTCTTTCTCGTGTTTATCTACGGGTATACCCCTGCCGTTATCATCAACGGTGATGGTATTGTCAGCCTGAATCCGAATATCTATCTGATCACAGAAGCCGGCAAGCGACTCATCGATACTATTATCGACCACTTCGTAGACAAGATGGTGGAGGCCTTCGGTGGAAAGATTGCCAATGTACATGGCTGGCCGTTTGCGAACTGCAGACAAACCTTCCAGTACTTTGATCTTGCTGGCGTCGTACTCTTTCACACTAACATTTGGCGTTTGATCTAGATTTTCCATAGGGCTCCATCACGACTTTTTTGAAGTTATTTAAACATTTTATTATACCAGCTTAGCACCCATAAACCTAGCCCGGAATATGCATGACGCTCCCTCAACTGCACAAATGTTCCACCTCCTAATATCAACCCTTATTCTCTACTATACTATCGTCGGGATTCGTTTGAGGCAGTAGTGCTTTGTCACACTGAGGTTGAGGTGAAAGCGGCCAGAGTGACATTCCACCCTATCATCACAACCGCATCGGCATAACCACCGAAAAGAAGCCCTCGTCTTCTTCACCAGTGATTATGCATGCGCTTGATTCATCGATCATCTTTGCCGATATGACCTTGCTCGTCATAACCGCCAGAATCTCCATAAAATAGCGTGGATTAAAGGCGATAGTCATCTCTTCACCCTGGTAGGTTACGGGAATCTCCTCCCTGGCGTCACCTATCTCTGGATTGTTGGAAATAATTTCCATATGTTCTGAATTGATCTTACAGCGTATACCTCGGTACCGATCAGTTGAGATAATGGACATGCGTCGTAGCATTTCCATGAATCTCGGACGATCAACCTCCAGTACCCTCTCACAATTTTTCGGTACCACTGTGTCATAATCTGGGAAGTCGCCATCGATGAGTCTCATAATCAAGGTGGATTCACCTTGTCTGAAGATGGCAGTATTTTCTTGAAAGCCCACCTGCACCTGCTCGCTTTCTTCTAGAAGTCGGCTCAGTTCCAGCATTCCCTTTCTGGGAATGATAATACCCTTGTCAAAAGCGAATTTGGTCACCTCTGGAAGTGGCTTTTGGATGAAGGAGAGTCGATGACCGTCGGTGGCCACCAATTTTAGGCAGACTGGATCCTCGGTCTCCACTTTTTCAAAATATATTCCAGAGAGATTGTACCGTGTCTCCTCCGTGGAAACAGCAAAGATCGTCTTGTCTATCATTTCCTTCAGTAAGGGCGCTGCCATGTCAACCCACGCTACATCCTCATATTTCATAACTTGAGGGAACTCATCCGCTGGAAGTCCCACGAGATTATACTCTGTAGTTCCACTGGAGATATTTACCCACTGGTTTTCTTTCTCAGTGATGCGGAGTTCAGGAAACGGAAGTTCTTTAACGATCTCATAGAATTTTCGTGCCTGGATAGTAACAGCTCCTTCTTTTGTCACGTTGGCCTCGTAACTTCCGGTAAAACTGACCTCCAGATTGGTTGCGGTTAGATGCAGTTGTTGCTCTTTTGCTTCTAACAGCACATTGGAAAGAACCGGCATTGAGCTGCGTTTCTCTGCGACAGACTGGGATTTCTGTAAACCTCTGAGAAGATCATTTCGTTGAATGGTGAGTTCCATTACCCCTCCTTAATTACAGGATTTGATTATTTATATTAAAATATTTGGTAAAAATAATTTTAAATATAAGGCCTGTATATTTGTAAATAACAAAACTAGTCCATTGATTTTCCAGTTAATTCTTCCTTATAATCTTCTAATAGTTTCTTTTCAATATCAACGATTCGTTCAGCAAATACTCTATTTCTTCTTATCTCAGCACGTACCTTGCGACAGGCATAAATAACTGTGGAATGATCCCGACCGCCAAAGGAGTCCCCTATGGCAGCGTAGGTTGACCCAGTCAGCTTTCTGCTAAGGTACATCCCGACTTGGCGAGCAATTACCAGGGGACGGGATTTGGTTGCTCCCGGGAGCGCTTCCAAGGATACACCATAGGCAGCACACACTTCCTTTTGGATGGCTTGCATGGAAAGTCTTTCCGGTCTAGGAGTGGTGTTTCCATGGATGGCAAAGGATCTCTCTTTCAGGCTCGGAAGACTGCCCTCCTT
>CBFDBW010000257.1:0-4660 GCA_965603145.1 uncultured Syntrophobacterales bacterium | reverse complement strand
TTGTCCTTTTTCCTCGGCCTGCTGCCCGCCTGACCCGAGCATGTCGTGGGGCTGTCAGCTGCATTTCCCTATGCTCTATGCCCTCTGCCTTTCGCAATCTGCAATCTGCATTCTGCAATCTAAAATCCGCAATTTTCTTGCGTTCTTTACCTAGCCCTGATAGTAATACAATCTAGAGCCAAAGCTCATAGGGGGATGACACATGGGAACACTGAGTCTCAAGAACTTTCCTGATGATCTGCACGAACAGGCCAAATCTAGAGCTGCTCTGGAGGGGATTACTCTTGAAGAACTCGTTGAGCAGGCAGTGTCCGTGTATCTGGCAAGCCCCATCACCCTCGAAGTCGAGGAAGTGATTGTGAAAAAGAAAGACTCTGAAGAAGAATAGGTGAGGGGAAAATGAAGTAATCTCGGGTCTTTGCGCGCAGGAATATGGATGGAGAAGTCACAATCTTTACCAACGGGGGTATTCACCTGGGGGGCTCAGGGATATATCCGAGGGTGGCCTGGCGGTAACAACAGCGACGTCTTATGAAGTGGGATATGAAATGTTTGTTTCTATCGAACTACCCGAGGCACTGGAAACGGTTACTGCATTGGCCGAAGTAGTCTGGGTTGATCCCCTGGAAGCTTCGTTCCACCCAACAGGAATGGGTCTGAAATTTCTGGCTCTGAAAGAAGAGGATTACTACAAGCTGGAGAAGATCTTGGAATTCACCTAAGGGTTGACGCATAACTTCTGGTAAGCGGTAGATCGTTGAAGTCGTTCAAACCGTTCAAATCTTTTCAATAGTCAAGGCAGTTCATGGCGGCAGATCTCCCGAATAACAAATAACGAATACCGGATAACGACACTGCCGCTGGCCTCTGCTTGCTGTCTCAGGAGCAATCTTTGATTGTGACTGAGTATCAGGTTGGAACCTGTACCGGCTCCCGTAATAACCGTTGGATTGCCTTAGTGGCACTAGCTGCAAGGTGTGGGTGTGACTGGGTAAGCCCTTCCAACTGGCGGAGGCTGTCTGCGGTGCGATAAATGAGCATGGCCAGATCACCTTCGTCAAGGCCGGAAATATCCATCAATTCCTCCCACTTAGCCCCTGAAATCCAGAAATAAATGGCCGCCGCCGGCCAAAACGATAAAGGATTTGCCGCAAAGCCGCTCTGCCGCAGGCGTCGGCGCAATGGATGCAAGGCCGAAACCATCTTGGCAAACGCTTGGCCCAGCTCTGGGTTTTTCAGGCTCAGCTGCTCTAAGGATTCGCTCTGACTTTCCCGATCAGTGACAAAAGGGGCCATTAGGCCGGCCAGCGTTTTTGGATCATTATGAGGGAAAATGTCGAGGCGGATAGACTCGGCTACCAGTAATGGTTGATCGAGCCGGAGCTGTGATGCCCAGATCCCATCAGCGCTCGGTCGGCCTGCCTTGTCCACGTAGCCCTCTTCTTGTAGAAAGTGAAAGTGGCGATTGAATTCGTGCCAAAGCCGATTGGTGACGTCATCAACACGCTGGCGAAGACTGAGGACTTTATTTATTTTTTCTCTGAACCTACTCCGTTTTTTCGGCTCACATTTGCTCAAATGAGGACACTGCCCGCATGGGAGTGCAGCAATTGCTGCTGTGTCCTCTTGTACTCGTGATTTCAGAGTCTCCCAGACTTCTTGCTCTGGGTAGGGCAGGGGCTCTTTCATTTCAAGCTTTGGATAGGTGTCGGGCGGGATGCTGAGGACAGACTCTAGCCACTGCTCCGGAGTGTCCAGGGCAGCAAGGTCAAAGCAAACGTCCAACACAGAGGCGACTTTTGCAAAACGCAGCCAGCGCTTACGCAAACGACCACGGCGCAATCGATGCTGTGGCCATACCCGAATGGCAGTAATGCCCTCTGCTCCGCCTCGATTCTCCCGAGTCAATACCACGAAAAGCTCTCTTTTCTTGCTACGAAATAGCCTTCCAGGAGTAAGGTAGGCCTGTTTGCAGAGAGCGTCCCAACTCCGGCGCTGCTCCAGTTGCGCCTGCTTGAGCTGCTGCTCCAGCTGGCGCTTTCTAGACAGAGTGGGCAGAACTGTATTCAAATCACCACATTCAGCTGACTCCAGCTCAGTGACTATATCTTCTTCGAGTCCCCGTAGATCCTCAACCAGTTCTCGATATTTTTTCAGATTCTGAAAGGTTGCAAAGGAGCGAGCAAGTAGATCCCGCACTTCTTCAGATCTATGCGAAAGCAGTAAGTTGAGGACCATAGAGAAGGTAATCTGTATTTGGCTATCCACGCTCTCAGGTGTAGAGTGCAGGAGGTCGAAGATGAGTCGTGGGTCCTGATATGGTCCGGGGAGAACAATAACGAAACCCACTTTGTCCATGCCGCGACGACCGGCCCTACCAGTCATCTGGAGCAAATCAGTGGCACCAAGCGGAACGAACTCGCGTCCGTTGAAGCGATCACTCTGGGAAAGTACCACACTGCGGGCTGGGAAGTTGACACCGGCAGCCACCGTTGAGGTAGAGAAAATGGCCTCAAGCTCTCCCTCGTTCATCAGAGTCTCCACCAGCACCTTCCACTGGGGTAATTGGCCGCCGTGGTGGGCGGCCACCCGCCCGTTGCGGAGAGAAGAAAGCTGGCGATGGTTTCTAAGGTATGGATGATTTTCTAAAAGTTGTTGGAATCGTTTATTAAAACGACGGTGTTCCTCATCGCTCTCATTGGGATTCAGCCGGGGAAGCGCTGCAAGCAAGGCCAGGTTACAGTCCGCCCTTGATTTAAGAAAAAAGACGGCAGGCAACAGATTGAGGTGACGAAGTGCGGCGATTATCTGGGAAAAATTGGCAACCCCCCGTCTCGGAGTCAGACCGGCTCGAGGGCTGCTTCGAAGGAAATGGCGAACTTTACCTGCCATTTCTCGCCGTTGGCCAAGGGGAGTCACTTCGCCGCTGGGAAACATGAAAAGCGGATGAATGGGGACGGGACGTTTGTGCGCGGTCACGATTTGACAATCCACCTGTCGAAGCCATTCCAGCCAACCGGCAATTTCAGCCGCATTGGAAATGGTGGCAGATAGAAGTAACAAACGTGTTCGAGCCGGGAGATAAATCATTACTTCTTCCCAGACTACACCACGATCCTCGTCTCCCAGGTAATGGGCTTCATCGAGAATGACTAGTTCGACCCCAAGGTCCTCTCCCCGATACATGGCATCATAGAGCTGGTTGCGGAGGATTTCGGTGGTACCCACGATAATTGGTGCCTGATGATTCTCCTTGCGATCTCCGGTGAGAATCCCCACATTTTCTGCACCAAAGTGCTGGCTGAACTCGGTGTACTTGGAATTGGACAGCGCTTTGAGGGGAGAGGCATACCAACTTCTCCCCTTGTTGGCCAGCAACTTCTCCATAGCCTGGAGGGCAATCCAGGTCTTGCCCGATCCGGTTGCGGCGGTGACGAGCACATCACTCTTGTCGATAGCGAGCACGGCCTCTTGTTGGAAGGGGTCGGGAACAAAGGGCGCAGCTTTGGGAACGCCGATTCGCTCGAGCAATGGCTTGAGCTGGCGGGAGGCTTGAGGTCGAAATCGGGGCGGATGCTGTTGAATTATACCCCTTTTCGGGCGGCCGCGTTTTGGAGTACGTCGGACTGATCTGGATCGATAAGCTTTCTTTTTCATATATTTCTATTATATTGAAATTGAAATAAATTATATATTGTTATTAATCTTATACATTAATATTTTTTATGCTCATTATGGTCCGTGCAGGTGGGCCGTAGAGTGGGATTATGCAACAGTGAACCAAAGGAAACATGATCCCTCATTGAGACCAATAAACGGATTCCAGTTTGATCGCTTTTCCTTCTCTGCTATAGTGCTGAAACTGGTTATTCATGAGCTGAAAACGCTGCAGGAGCTGATCCTTATGGCTGGAATTAGCGACACCAGTGAACATCTTCACCTGGGGAGCTCCTTGGGTCTGGTGGCCATACACGGGGGAGGCATCGAACCAGGTACTGAGGAGATAGCGCGCTTCGTAGCCTATCACAGCGGGGCCAGCCTCTACGTGCACGCTGGTCGGCTGTCCACGGGTAATCTTTCCTTGCACCGACCAAGCCACCGCATGAAACTTGAAGACCGTCCTCTTGTCATGCAATTCATCAATCATGTGAATATGGCCATTTCGATCCATGGTCATGGTCGCAATGAGAGATGCGCCTATGTGGGCGGGTTGCACCAAACCATGGTGCACCAATTCGTCGAAGTCGCCCAGGCAGCTCTTTGCCACTATGAGTGGATTTTTGATCCGGAGAGCATTCCCCCGGAAATAAGGGGCCAAAATCCTAATAATATAGTCAATCTCCCACCGGCTCAAGGAATGCAGCTAGAGTTACCCAGAGATCTCAGGCGGACCAAACCAACTCCTGACGGTAGAAAGCTCGAGCCAGCCGGCGACGCTCTCGTCCTGAGTCGCCTGTTGGTGAGTTATATTAGCATGCTGATGGATAATGGCCCTAGCAATGCTTAGCAATGCTTCAGCATTGTTGGGCCTTACGCCAGCCAGCTTCTCGGAATCCATTCTACGTTTCAGGTCTAAGAATTACAAGTAATGCCTTCAGTGCAGAGTACATTGTAGATTGCAGATTTTAGATTGAGGAAAGCATAGAGCATGGGGCATGGA
>CBFDBW010000256.1:0-4667 GCA_965603145.1 uncultured Syntrophobacterales bacterium | reverse complement strand
CCTTTGTACCCATGGCCCACCTCACTTCCTCTTCCTTGCAGGCCGGCCCATAACCCTTCCCAGCTCCCGGTGGTGAATCTCGGTCAACACTTGCAGAAGTTCCTCTATCTGGAACGGTTTGTAAAGGCAGGTGTAGGCATTCACCTCCAGGGCAGCCTCTATCGCTTGCGCCATCTCCTCTCGATAGCCGGTCATCAGAATCACGGGCAGGTGAGGATACTGCTTCCTGATCTCCTTGAGAACCGCCAGTCCATTAATGCTGTTCAGCTTCATGTCAAGCAGCACCACTTGTCCTTCAGAAACGAGTTTGTCTGGCAAGTCAGAAGGCTGAGTGACCTGCACAACTGAGAAGCCTCGTGCCTCAAGTATGTCTCCTAGGGTCTTGCAGAACTGGGGATCGTCATCCACGATAACTATGGAGCGTTCCTTGCGCAGAGTGGAGAAAAAGCTCAGTAAAAGGTCAATATCCAACGGCTTAGTCAGGGCAGCCATGGCGCCTTCTTCCAGCCCCTCTTCGACCAGTCTATCGGCGGAGTATGCTGTCATCATTACAACCGGGGTATCTGGTTTTTCTTTTTTGACCACCTTACAAAAATCCACACCATTCATTTCAGGCATCTTTATATCAGTCAGGACACAGTCAAAGTGACTTTCCGCCACCTTTTCCAGAGCTTCGGGGCCGGAATGGGCCACCTCGGCCTCATAGCCCTTTACATTGAATATGTCCTTTAAGGTCTTGGCCATCCTGCGGTCATCGTCCACTATAAGGATACACAGTTTATCGCTCATGAAACAGCCACCTTTGTCGGCAAGATGATTGTAAAGGTGCTGCCTTTATCTTCCTCACTTACCACCTCGATACTTCCTCTGTTGGCCTCCACCAGGTTCTTGGAAACTGCCAAGCCAAGCCCGATCCCTCTGGCTTTAGTCGTGAAAAGCGGCTCGAAAAGCTTTTCCATGTTCTCTTTTGGAATGCCGCAGCCTGTGTCGGTAATTGAGACATGGACCCTATCTTCCTCGGTTTTGGCTTGAATGGTTAACTTACCCCCTTCTGTCATGGCTTGATAGGCATTGGTAAGTAGATTGTCGAACACGAGCACTGTTTGTCGGGGATCAACAAACAAGGGCCGCAGATCAGGGGTTATTTGGGTGTCCACCTCGACTCCCTCAGGTGGGTTTCGCCTGTCCAGGATCTGGGTTATAAGCTCAAAAACCTCTATCCGCTCTCTCTCAGCAGGCCTGGTGCGCGAGAGATCCAGGAGATCTGAGACTATCATCTCAGAAGTGCGGACCTCTGAGGAGATCAGCTCCAGGTATTCTTTGGTGGTTTCATCAGCATCGGAGAGGATGGTCTCAAGGTAGTACACCGCATTGGAGATAACCCCCAAGGGGTTGCGCAGCTCGTGGCCCACCCCACCAGCCAGTTGGCCTAAAATGGCCAGTTTCTCCTTGCGGACCAGTTCCTCTTGGGCATCTCGAAGCTCCTTGGTGCGTTCCCACACCATCTCCTCCAGACGCTCAGAGTAATCTTTCAGTGCCTCGTCCGCCCGCTTGCGCTTTTCTATTTCCCGCTGCAGTTCTCTATTTGACGCCGTCAATTGGTCATAGGCTTCCCGCAGCTGGGCATAAAGCTCTTCCCTGGTAAGGCGTTGAACCAGTTCCTTTGCTATACTAATGAATTCTTCTGTAGGCTCAAATTCGGAGTCCGGTAGGAATTTGAATGTCTTGATGGATTGAAGGCCATCTGCGGTCTGAAACTCCTCCACTTCGTCAAAAATCCTATTAAGCGTCTTAATGCTAACCGCCGCCCTTGTTTGTCCTGATGGAAACAGAAGAGCAAGACCGAACGCACCGCCTCGCTTGTCCAGTCCCACCTCGATACTGGACGCCTTGTCCGCTGCCACCACCCAGCGGCTCATTTCTGAGCTTATGGTAGCCAGCCTGGTGGCAGCGATAGAGCCAAAATTCAGATCTTCGGCCAAGATGCGGATCTTGATTCTTGCCTCAACGATAGCTCTCTCATCCCTAATTGGAATCCCGCCAAGCTCAATCATTTCTGATACCTCAAGGCAATACAGCAGGCATCATCGTGTTCCTTGCCAAATAGTGCAATGATCTGGGTAGCTATTGTTTTGGCGTCGTCCACCAGAATTGCCGGGTAATCTTCCAGATCGAAATGCTCCATAACCCCGTCAGTGTGTAGAACCAGAATATCGCCATGGTATAGATTCATTCTCTCTTCTATTGGGGTTCGCATCTGATAGCCGATGATGCCGCCTCTGGGAATAATCCTGATATTGCTCGAGCCAAACTTCCTGACGGTTACGTTGCCGGTGCCGACGCATTTCACTTTGCCCCTCTCTAAGTCCAGAATACACAGACCCGCAACTGCACCCCTCGTACCTTTTATGTGCTTGTCGAGGTTTGTCATGATTTGAGCCAGATCATCACCATAATTCTTCTCAAGAAAATCCTCGCAAACCTGCGCCACTTGATGGGCTGCTTCTCCGTGTCCCAGCACATCTAAAATGGCTAGAAATACCTTTTGGTCAAATTGCTTGATTATCCCGGTATCGCCGCAGAAAACATCATTATTCAGTGGTCGTTTCAAAAGAAAGTAATCTACCCTGGACATCGTTTCTTTATCTCCGCTCATCCGTGCAACCGCCGAGGCCGCAGATTTGACCACCGATACCCCTGATATCTGCGCCATCTGCTCTTCTCTGCGTAATCTGCGGTTGCACTATCTGCGCCCATGTGTGGTATTAAACCCATTTCCTCACTGTAATCTTGGTTCCCACCCCGGGCTTTGTATTTATTCGAAACTCGTCCATCAGGCGTTTTACGCCGGGGAGCCCCAGACCCAAACCATCTGAGGTGCTGAAATGATCTTTCATGGCAGCTCCTATATCGGCTATTCCAGGGCCATTGTCTTCAGCGACGATCTCAATGCCCTTGTTGGTTTCTCTCTCAAGGACTCTTATGGTAACTTCCCCTTTCATTGCATAGAGGTATATGTTCCTGGCTAATTCTGATACTGCTGTTGCAACCATATGCTGCCCGACTAGGGTAAAACCTGCAATCTGGGCGAATATCATTGCCTCAGAGGCTGCCTCGACAATATTAACTTCTTCGGAGATTTTAACCCGTTTTTTTTTATTCTTCATCCTTGCCATATCCCTCTAGCGTTTCATCCTCATCACTTTCATCCTTCTCGTCCTAGTCGATTTCTTCTTCCGGTTCTTCAGCCTCCTCAGGCTCTTCTTTGGGTTTCACATACGGCTCCAAAGTTTGTAATCCCTCATCCAGGGTTAGAGCAATTGGAACATTTCCCGGCTCAAAGTCCAGGTCAATCAGAGATGCGACCACACCAGCGCTAAGCCCGGTAATGACTGTTCTGGCTCCCACAAGAGATGTCATCTGGGCTGTATCAAAGACTCCTCTGGCGAGAACCGAGTCCAGTATTGCCACACCGGAAAGATCAATAACTACTCCCTTTAACCGTTCCCCTTTTACCCTTCTAAGGATGTCCTCTTGAATCTGGGTCACTAATTCATCGTGGAGTTCGACCTGGATGGGAACCACCAGACAGTCCCGGGTAACGTGTATCCCCACCTTGGATAGAGTGATTTCCTCTTCCATGAGAACCTACTCCTTGTTTACGCGAAGAGGTTGCATTATTTGCGCTTTACTACTTCAAGTCCTGCAACTTCAAAAGCAAGCTCGAGGGCATCTGCTATATCGGCTCTGGTATCAACTTCCCCCAGGTCAACCCCTAAAGCAACGATAATCTGGGCTATCTCAGGCACGATACCAGAGACAATGCATCTGGCACCAAGAAGCTTGGTCGCCTTGGTTATCTTGATAAGATGATTTGCCACGGCGCTATCCACAGTGGTCACTCCCAGAACATCCATGATGATACTCTTTGATTTGGTCTCCATTATCTTGTTTAATATGGTCTCCATTATCCCTTGGGCACGCTTTGAATCAATGGTGCCGGATATGGGAATAAGTAGGATGCCTTTCCAGATAACGTTTACCGGTGCCAGAACTGGGTTATTTTCTTTTTTGTTCGCCATTTGCGCTCCTCCTTTTGTGTATTCTTATTTCACGGTCTTAACGGCTGATAATAAAAAGCATTGAGCCTTGCCACGATGCTTGGGGCAAGCAATCCAAATAGGACAAACATAACGAATATGGTTACAGCTTTATGCATGATTTGTTGCTCCGCACTAGTACGGCATTGAAAACGTAGAGGCAGAAGTGACGAGGTACACGAGGATGCCCCAGCGGATGAATCTCAGATTAGAATCAGGCTACCAAAGCATGGGCAAACTGGCAAGAACAATGGTGCCTGCGACCAGGCACTACATGCAAAAAGTTTGCATTTCCGGGTAGAAGCACCGGTTACCCGGCGCTCACCCCACAGTCCCGGACGTGAAGGTTTCCCTCATCCGGTTCCTCGGTTTCAGCCCTTTCGACCGGACTGAAAACCACTCAGGCAACCCCGAGTGGCGCATAGCTTTGCTGCCCTGCAGGCTCTAGATATTGTGGGCCTGCGACGCAATTCGCTGAAGTTTCGTGGATACGGTTGGTGACCTCAAGGTGTCTCCCGTAGGTCCCTTCAACAAAACGCTATGCCCGGCTTCTCCTTCCCTACAGTG
>CBFDBW010000255.1:0-4690 GCA_965603145.1 uncultured Syntrophobacterales bacterium | reverse complement strand
GGCACAGGGAGTTGACGATTTCGCACTCGAGTATGTGGAACGGGCCGCATTGCCGAAGAAAAGCGGTATTGTGCCTTTATACCTGGTCCGCCGCCGAACCCGCTAATGAAAAGGGGCACCATTTAAATGAGAACGGAATCAATAGGGTAAGATCTTTATTCACCACCCTTATTCCGGAAAGGGTTTCTGGTATAGTACTTTCAATAGACAAGGAGGTGCTAAATGGGACTTGACAACTACGCGCTTCGAGGTCCTGATCGGGCTCTTACAGCCGAGGAACCAGAATTCCAATCCGACGAAGATCTTGAGAGGCTGGGGTTCAAGCCGTTGAGCGATGAGGATATCGAAGCCTTCGAAGAAGCTGATATTCATCTCAGTGGAGGGGTTCTGAGCGGTGAAGACGGAGGTTTTCGATGTAAAGTTTATGATCTTTTAGTCCAGGACATAACCGGCGAGAGTCTTTACCAAGAATGGATTCCCCCCGGACGAGTCAAGAAAATGTACGAAGCTCTAATGAAGTGTGATCCAAAAGAAGTGCTAAAAGGTGAATATGGATATGATTTAAGTGAATCGTCCATCATAAACCTTCGTAAATTCTTTAAGGTTTGCGCAGAACGAAATCTGGGCCTTGTGGGGTGGAGCTGAGGCTTTGCGTGACAACGCGGGAAAAAGGAAACCTTCACCGAGCTATACCATATTAACTGCGGTTCGGGGAGGTATTCTTTCATGTGGTCAAGCTGGATAACTTATTTTGTTCTTTCCATATTAGGCTGTGTCGCATTTATGCCTCTCCAAAGACTGATAAACCGCATATTCTCTCCGCCGCCAGCGGGTGAATCTGATTGATGTGGATTTACGGCAAGGAGTAACCGAGGCAGATGCGCGGGCTGGGAAGATTATTTTGACTGTTACAATAGAATCCACTATAGTGTTTAAACTCACAGACCCCCTGTTGACGCGGATTGCGCTGGTTCGAGCTGGCAAGGACAGCCGCGATACACATACATCCCCGTAAGGGCAGCACCGTTGTACTTCAATGCCGATTAGGAAATCGAGCTTATGGCGGAAATGAAACATGCCCGGTGGGTGAGGGAAAGGCTGCTGGCAGGGTGGAAACCAGGCCCAAGGGATCTGGAGAACAAAACAAGTCCGTATCTCGTGGGATGGGAGGAATTGGAACAAGAAATCAAGGGGTATGATAGAGACGCTGTTATGGCGATACCGGATATTCTGGCCATGGCCGGGTTCGAGATATACCGGTTGGGGGAAAGAGCAAATATGAAAATGCGGAGGTGAATTATGTCCATGAATGATCTCGGTAAACAGTGGCACCGGCAGCAAATCAGGCAATTCGGCAAAATGCATACGTCCTACGAGAAGTACGCTATTTTCCTCAACAAGGTTTTGGCACGGGCATGTAAGAAATATGCGCCACAGGCAATTGTTCAGACCCGGGCCAAAACCCTTTCCAGCTCTGCTGAAAAGGCCATCCGCAAGCTGCCCAAAAGCGAAGCAATAGAAGGGTTCACCAGCGTGAGGCAGTGGAAGGAGTTCTTCGATCCCGTCAATGAGTTCACCGACCTGTGCGGCGCCCGGGTCATCACCCAAACCCAGTACGAGGTAGACAGGCTCTGCCAGTTCATTCGGGACAATTTCGTAATAGATGAGGTAAACAGTGAGGACAAGCGGGCAGAATTGAGGCATGATCAGTTCGGGTATCTCTCGGTGCATTACATCGTTCAAGTGAAGGACCGGCAAGCGATCCTGGACGTGCCGGCACCTGCAGCGATCGCTCAACTAAAAGCCGAGATACAGGTGCGGACCTTGCTCCAGCATGCTTGGGCCGATGTAAGCCATGATAGCCTCTATAAGCATCAATTTGAGGTTCCCAAGAAATGGCACCGTGACATGGCGCGCTTGGCCGCCGTATTGGAGGCCGCGGATAAGGAATTCACTCAGTTCGTTGAGAGCCTTGACGCCTTTGCCGGCAATCACACGGCTTACCTGACCAAAGAGCAGATAGAGGAGGAATTTTCTCAGCTGGACACGATTCTAGAAAACGAGAAGGACCAAAATCAGCGTCAAAATCTCACTTTGCGCAAGGCTCAGATTCAAAAGGCCATGGGCAAATGGAAGGAAATGGTGACGTTGCTGAGCCCTTATGCAAACTCCGCAAACCCGCTTGTGCTTAGGGAGCTGGGTAACGCTTTGTGCCGCGGCCACAGGGGATCGCCCTCTGTCAGGGGGAAATACGGCCAAGGTCAAAGGTTTCTGAAAGAAGCCTTGAAACTGGATGGCAATGACGCCGAAGCCTGGGCCTGCCTTGCCTGGTCCTGGGAGCCTGTCGATAGCCAGAGCGCAAAGGAATGTTACTCGAAGGCATATGGCCTGAAACCAACAAATCCCTACTACCTGGCCTCTTTCCTGGAATTCGAGATCGCCAATCAGCGGGACTTCTCTGGCGAGTCTCTGCTTAAGCCGGTGTTGCGGGCCGCTATCAAGACCTGCCGGACTCATGCTGAAGTGAGCATAGAGCTGCCCTGGTCCTTGTTCACCATCGGCAGGTTCCACATGCTGTTGGGCGAACCTTATCAGAGCCTGTCGGCCTACATCGAGGCAGTGGACGTTTGCCTCTCCCCCGAAAGCGGCATCGCAGAGGAGGCAATCGACGAAGAGTTGAAATCCCTCAAGAGGCTGGATCATATCAAGAATTCGTTGGAAGGATTCGAGTGGATCAGACGATTGCTGTTGGTAGCAAAGTCAGTAAAGTCACGATCTAAACGTCTGCACAAGGAGGTCAAGGGGCTGGTCAGCAAAGGGGTTGCCTACAAGGGGCCGGTGGTCATCGTTGCCGGGTCGTGCTCCGCCGGCGAGGAGGAGCGTCTGCACCACTATCGCCAGCTTCTGTCCGAAGCCTTGGCGGAGTTCCAGGGAGAGGTCATCTCCGGCGGCACCGCCAGCGGTGTGAGCGGCATAGTGGGCGGTCTCTCGGAGCTACTGGAAGAAAAGGACCGAAGCGGATTCAAGACAGTGGGCTACCTGCCTAATTTGCTCCCCAGAGATGCTAAGACCGATGATCGCTATGACCTGATCTTGGATACCGGCGGCAGTGGTTTCAGCCCCCTTGAGCCACTTCAGATGTGGCTGGACCTGCTGGCTTCAGGAGTCCAGCCTTCGCGGGTGAAGCTGGTGGGCATCGGAGGCGGTAAGATAGCAGCCATTGAATACCGCCTGGCATTGAGCCTGGGCGCCGAAGTGGGCGTCCTGGCTGAAAGCCTTCGGGCAGCCAAGGGATTGCTGAACGATGATCGCTGGCGAGAGCATAAGAACCTGGTCTCTCTGATTCCTGACAAAATGACCATCCGGGCGCTCATTCTGTCCCCCAGTTCTGTCCTCAACCGGGCCTCCCTGAAAAGAGCTGCCGAGTTCTCTCACAAAAATGCCATTAAGAAAAAGAGGCACGAGGTCACGGATCCGTCTATGGAGCCTTGGGACAAGCTCGACAAAAAATTCAAGGAATCCAGCATCCAGCAGAAACTCTATGCAGAGGCAATTTTGCGCTATGGCGGCTATGGTGTCCGCAAAAAGCCGAAGAGCCAGATCAAGCTCATTAAGTTACCAAAGGATCGGCTTAAGCTGATGGCTGAAATGGAACACGGCCGTTTTAACGTGGAGCGAATCCGGGCAGGCTGGAAGCTGGGAGAAAAGCGCGATCACCTCAAAAAGATTTCTCCATATCTCAGGCCCTGGATCGAACTTTCTGATGATGTTCAGACCTGGGATCTGGATTACGTTGCAGGCTGGCCCAAGGATCTCAAAGAGGCTGGCTTGGAGGTATATGACCTCAAAGATGAACCCAAGGAGGAAAAATAAAAATCATGGATACGAACGCCTTCCCTATCCCCGTGGTCAGACTCATAATCAAAAATGCCAAGGACGAAGTTCTCATTTTGCGGCGGGCGGGCTCAGCCCATGCCACGGGCTTCTGGTGCCTGCCCGGTGGAAAGGTGGACTACTGCGACACGGTGGAAGAATCCGCGGTCCGGGAACTGCAAGAAGAGACATCATTGGTGTGCAATTCACTGCGGTTTCTATTCTATCAGGACAGCCTGCCTCCAGAGCCAGGGGGGATGCACTGCATCAACCTATACTTTGAATGCGCAGCATCGGGGACGTTAGTCCTTAATAATGAATCAAGCGAGTTTGCATGGATCAGTCGCGAAGACATCGATGAGTACGAGATCGCATTCCGTAATGATGTCGCCTTGTTGAATTACTGGAAAGGGAAAGGGAATTCGTCCCGCGATTAGTGACGGCTTCGCAAAAAGTCCATCTGCTGCGCTGCGCTTCATCTTTCGTCACTGCGGCGTACTTCTGTGTACGCCTCATTCCTCGAGGTTCGCGCGCCTTACATCTGAGACTTTTTTGCTGTGCCGGCCCCTTCATTTTTCACGAGTCCATCATTAGTAAAAGGACTTCAACCCGAGAACGAGGGTTCGGATGAGGGAGGCCGGTCAAAACTTCGGGGAAAGTGGTTTTCCGTCACGTGCTTTTGCGCTGCAAGTGTGCCTATGGCATCAAGACTGGAGATATTGTCCGTCTTGCTCCCTCGCTTGATCGCCTCAATCTCATTCCTGCTCAGCTGTATCCCCAGTTCCTCCAAGGCTGTCGCCTCCAGCTCTACATCATA
>CBFDBW010000254.1:0-4698 GCA_965603145.1 uncultured Syntrophobacterales bacterium | reverse complement strand
GTGGTGTACGAAGGTCAGTATGTGTATTGCATAATCGGAACTGGAGAGGCAAGGAATTTCGGTCCTATTGGTATCAGTGGCCGAGGCGATCCGGTGACCACCATAACTTATAGGGATTTGGGGGCTGTGGTAAGCAGTATACCAATGACTAAGTATGTCATCAGTAAGGAAACCATGATTTCTCACGAGAAGATAATCGAGGCAGTAATGAAGGACTATGCCCTCCTGCCAGTGAGGTTCTACACTGTGGCGCCGAATGCTGAGGAGATACGCAGTCTTCTCCGAAGACGCTATCTGGAGTTTAAGAAGTCGCTCCGGGATCTGGATAACAAGGTGGAATTAGGCCTCAAAGCTTTCTGGAGAGACATGGACGCTATTTCCCAAGAAATGGCGAAGGAGGATGGAGAGATAAAGGCATTAAGAACTAAGATGATAGGCTGTTCAACCAGAGAGACTGACCATGATAAGGGCACTTTAGGTGAGATGCTCAAGCTGGCTCTCGAAAATAAGAGGGCCAAGGAAAGGGAAGCCCTGCTCCAGCCGTTGAGGCACCTCTCCAGTGATTATTGCCTTAACACGACCTACGGCGACGATATACTCATGAACGCTGCCTTCTTGGTTGACAGGACCTGGGAGAAGGAATTTGATGGCGAGGTGGAAGAGCTTACTGCTCAATATAAAGACAGAATCGAATTCAAGTACATAGGCCCAGCACCTCCCTACAGCTTCGTCAACATAGTGGTCGAAGAGTAATAATCCCCATGAGTCACATGTGAAAGGAGGACACCATGGCGTTACAGGCGGAGAAAGGAACACCCGGCACTCTAGCTGATGTCATTGACCGAATACTGGATAAGGGTCTGGTAATTAACGCTGATATTACCGTCTCCGTGGTCGGTGTCGAGCTTCTTGGCATCAAAATAAGGGCGGCCCTGGCGTCATTTGAAACTGCTGCCAAGTACGGTCTGGAGTTTCCCGCGGGAACCAAAATGGACACGCCAGCCTGGCAGCAGGCGGGAATTTCATCGGGTAATGGGCATCACCCGGAGGAAATCCCTCAGATAGCAGTCAAATAGGAGGCCCTATGAAAAAAGAAGATGAAAAGTCTGACATATCTGATATCATCGGTGGTACGCTTAACATCTCCGGCCTCAAAATAGACCTGGCCAAACTTCTCTCTTCCCCGGAGGATGTTAAGGGTGGGCTTGAACAACTCAGGGAAAAACTGAAGAAAGCTGGGGGGAAGGAAGTGATGAGTGATGAGGAGTGGAAGAGTGGTGGGGTGAACATTAGTGGGCACTTCAGAACCAGCGGTGTCCTCGGGGATAGGGAGTATCATGTAGGTACTACTCCCCCACCGGTAGAACCAGTGGTCAGGCGTAAGAGAGAGAAAAAGGCTCCAGAACCGCCTGAAGCTGTTGAGCCCCCGGTAGACGTTTTTCGCGAGGCTAAAGAAATAGTGGTCGTAGCTGAGGTTCCAGGTGTAGAGCTAGCAGACCTGGAACTCAAAGTCAAAGATAATGTTCTTTCGCTCTCAACAAAACCAACTGCTCGCAGGAACTACCATAAGAAGATTGAGCTGGGTTCGCCCGTTGATGAGGGCAGTTTAAAAGCGACTTGCCGAAACGGCATTCTGGAAATCCATCTGCAGAAGAAAACATGATTAAAGTGAGCCGGATATTATGGTAGTTAATATCGATGAGAAAAGCCTGAAGCATGGCGTTCTCGGACTGGTAATTGCTCTTGTTGAGATAATTAGGGACGCTCTTAATCTCCAGGCGATAAAGCGCATGGAAGGTGGAAGTCTGACCGAGGAGGAAATCGAAAGGCTGGGACAAGCACTTATGGAGCTCGATGCCGCCATCGAAGAAATAAAGCAAGAGCAGGGAATCATCGAGTCCGTGAAATCGGTGAGGGACGGGCTTGATGAGGTTGTGGATGATGTCCTCGACAGAATGATAAACCCCGAGAAATGGAGACAGGAGGCTGAGAAATGAGTCTGGAGACGCAAAACGCAGGTAAAATCCAAGCCACGCTAGCCACCAAAGCCATAGTAGAAGAAGAGGCAAGATATGTCTATTGTGTTGCTGACGCTAGAGAAGAACTGAGCCTGGGGAAGATCGGTATTGAAGGGCATGAGGTCTATGCCATTCCCTACAGGGACATTTGCGCTATGGTTCACACTTGCCCGGCAGAACCCTACCAGTCACACGACCAGGAAGTGTTGAAGGCGTGGGTAATAACGCATCAAACGGTCATCGATGCTGCCTGGGAGAGGTGGGGCACGGTGCTCCCACTAAGCTTCGACATCATAATCAGTGGAGAAGCGGAGAAAAGCGCTGAGCAGAACGTGAAGGACTGGCTTGAGCATGAGTACGAAAGACTCAAAAGCAAAATCGGAGAGGTAAGGGGCAAGGCTGAGTATGGTGTGCAGGTCTTTTGGGAGCCCAAGGTTATTGCCCAAAGTCTGACCTGGACAAGCCTGGAAATAAGAAGACTGGATAAGGAAATCAAAACCAAACCGAAGGGCTTGGCTTATATGTACCGACAGAGGCTGGAAAACCTAATGAAGCATGAAATGGAAACCAAAGCTGATGAATACTTCAAGGATTTTTATGGTCGAATTCGAAAATACACCGATGATGTCCGTGTGGAAAAGACGAAGAGGGCAGAGCCAAGCTTGCAAATGATTATGAACCTCTCCTGTCTGGTCTATAGAGACAGGTATACAGAACTAGGGGAGGAACTGGGAAAGATAAACCGGATGAGGGGCTTTGCAGTGCGCTTTACCGGACCTTGGCCCCCCTATAGTTTTGTTGGGGGTGCCTGAGAGAGGTATCTATGGAACCAACGCGCAATTCACACGCTACACTGGTTGACTTATTAGATAGGGTCTTGGATAAGGGACTCGTAATCCAAGCCGACATCATCATCTCACTTGCCGGTGTTCCCCTCATCGGGGTGAATTTAAGGGCGGCCCTGGCCGGAATGGAGACCATGCTGGAATATGGCCTGATGAAAGAGTGGGATACACGCACTCGCGCCTGGGAGAGCGAACGGCGGAAAAAGAATGTAGAACCAATTTGCATAGCACAGATAGCAAGATGACTAGAGCAATCGGAATTGACCTGGGGACAACCTACACTGTCGTCGGCACCATCGAAAACGGTCAGCCGAAGATAATACCCAACGCCGAGGGTCAGCCGCTCACGCCTTCGGTGGTTTCTTTTGCCAAGGATGGGCGGCCTCTGGTAGGGCAGCTGGCCAAAAGGCAGGCTTCAGCTAATACCGAGAGGACAGCTTTTTCAATCAAAAGACGTATGGGTTCTGACTATAGGGTGACCATCGGTGAAAGGGAATATACACCTCAGGAGCTCTCCAGCCTAATCTTGCGGAAAGTCAAGGCAGATGCCGAGCACTATTTAGGCGAAAGGATAGAGAAAGCGGTTATCACCGTGCCTGCCTATTTCAATGACCGTCAGCGCCAGGCTACAAAAGAGGCGGGCATCATCGCCGATCTGGATGTTATCAGAATTGTTAGTGAGCCCACGGCTGCTGCCCTCGCCTATGGCCTCAACCGAGAAGATGTCCATACCGTACTGGTCTGGGACCTGGGTGGTGGTACTTTCGATGTCTCCGTGCTCGAGCTCGACGAGGGCATCTTTGAGGTGAGAGCCGTCAGCGGCAATACTTGGCTGGGTGGGGATGATTATGACCAGAGGTTAACGGAGCATCTGGCAGAGCAATACAGAGAAACCTACGGGACTGACTTCCCGAGAGACGGAGCAGACAGGCAAAGGCTGAGGGAAGCCGCAGAGAGAGCCAAAATCGACCTCTCCGAAAGGTCATCAACGTCTATTTACTTGCCGTATATTGGCGGGAACCCGGTTGCCTTCAGCCACCTAGAGACAACTCTGACCAGGGGAAAGTTCCAGGAGCTAACCAGAGATTTGCTGCAAAAATTGGTTGGCCCAACCCAACAAGCTCTGGCTGATGCTGAGCTGGAGCCTCAAGACATCGACCAGGTAGTCTTAGTCGGGGGAGCCACCAGGATGCCCGCTGTTCAAGAACTCGCCCGGCAACTCTTGGAGAAGGAGCCCCACGCAAGCATCAACCCTGATGAGGTCGTGGCTCTGGGAGCGGCTATTCAGGCAGGAATGTTACTCGGGGTGATTGATAAAGCCGTTCTCCTAGACGTGCTTCCTCTCTCTTTGGGTATTGAAACCCAAAGAGGACTCTTTGCCAGAATAATCCGTAGAAACACTCCGCTACCGGCGTCAGAATCATGCATCTTCACTACAGCCGATGATAATCAAACCTCAGTGGACATTCACGTAATGCAAGGTGAGCGAGAGCTTGCCATCGACAACTTATCGCTCGGCCAGTTTCAACTAGATGACATTCCCACACTTCCCAGAGGAACCCCCAAGATCGAGGTTAGCTACGATGTAGACCTTGATGGCATTGTACACGTGTCTGCCACCGACCTGCTAACCGAAAATATCCACAGTGTAAGGGTTGTCTCCTCAAAAGGGCTTAGTCCACTGGAAATACAGCGCATGATTGAGGAGGCAGAAACCGGCGCTGAGGAGGACAGGAGAAAGCGGGAACTGGTGGAAGCAGGCATTGAAGCAGAAAGTGCCTTCAGTGCTGCCGAGATGGCGATGGGGGAACTCCATGAATATCGTGCTGAAGCGC
>CBFDBW010000253.1:0-4719 GCA_965603145.1 uncultured Syntrophobacterales bacterium | reverse complement strand
TTGGGGCAGGTCGTCAGGCTGCCCGAGCCATAAACGACATTCTGGCGGGGAAACGTCCCAGGGGTGACACTCATCAGATCATCGATCGCTCTCGTATCAAGTTGGAATACTTTGATCCTCGGCTGCAGAGCTTCGAGTCCATTGAACAATGCTCCACTGAGTGTTCCTCCTGCGGCTCATGCCGCGATTGCGGGGTTTGCATTACCATATGTCCTAGAGGAGCTATCTCCAAACAAGAGGAAGGGGAAAACGGACTGGAAATGGTGGTTGATGCCGACTTGTGTATTGGCTGCGGTTTTTGCGCTGGAGCTTGTCCCTGCGGCATCTGGAATCTGGTGGAGAATGATCCCCTAGGCTGATCTCTTCGGGGCCGTTTTCGCTCGATTCTCGTTGGAGGTTGAGGCACCGATAAGGTATTGTGAGCTTCAAGGAAGAGATCAGAAATTCGAAATCCTAAATCCGAAGCACGAAACAAATACAAAATCCGAATGCTCAAATGTTCAAAACGTGACTACTCAAAAATACTTGTCTAATGTTTTGGTCATTTGGATTTGGGAAATTCGAATTTGTTTCGGATTTCGATATTCGGATTTCGGATTTACTCTGTAAGAATGTAAGGTGGGCTTATGTGCCCCATCTCACATCCCACATACCGCATCCGAAATCTCCCTCGCCCTCTCCCTTCTCAGAAAACTGTTCTTTTTAATACAAATATCGGTATAATAGACACTTTAACTCAATGGGATGTGAGATGGGATTTTTGAAGGAGTACTTAATGCCAAATTCGCAATTCGAAATCCTAAATTCGCAATTATCTCCCTATACCCCATGCCCTAAACCCCTGAGTCTTAGGACATAAAAAGGAAGACCTACCCCCATGGACCAAATAGTAGCCCACCTCAGCGCCCAGAGAAAAAAACTGAAACAAGCGGATCAACTGGGAGATCCAGGAAGAATATCTGCCATGGTCGACGTGGCCCTTATTTCTCTCTACAATCGGTTGAGCAACCGGATTGATGTTGATTTCAAAGAGATTCGACGCTCTGGTGCGATTTTGGCCACCGGTGAATTCGGCCGACGCCATCTTGGCCCTTTTTCCCCGATAACACTCCTGTTTTTGCAGACCTCTGATGCCCCTTTTGAGGAAGAGGCCTGGAGGACAAACATCGTGCAACCGCTTGAGCAGGCGGGTTGGGACGTCCAGTTTCAAACGGCTACCAAAGATGAGGCAGTGAAGCTGGGCCTCAATAATTTTGACTGGTTGGGCGGTATCCTCGATAGTCGATTCATTAGTGGGTCGCGGACCTTGGTGGATGATTTGCGGTTTTTGCTGGTGCGGGAGCTTGACTCCAATAGGGAATGGCAATCAGTTAGGACTTTTCTCGAGGAATGGCAACAAAGGCAGAATGGTCAGGGTGATCCAGCATTTATTCTGGAGCCGGATTTGGAGTACAGCGCCGGGAGTCTTGGCGAGCTCAATCGGATACGCTGGACCGGCTATTTGCTCAATGGCGGGGATGGATTGTCTGAGACAGAAAGTTTGGACCTAGACAGCTCCTCAGTTCTTGAAAAAGCTGAACGTTTCCTCCTCAGGGTTAGGAATCATCTGCAGCTTCTCCGAGAGCGGCAGGAAACCCAATTGCAGTATGACTCTCAACAGCAAGTGGCTCTTAGCTTGGGCTACCAGGATCAGGGGGATTTCCTCGCCGTCGAAATCATGATGAAGGAGTTGGAGGGCCATTTCTATGAGGTCCGTCTGGTAGCCAATCGCTTCAGGGAGTTATTACGGGAGTGGGTGCTGGCCGCGGAAACGGAAAAAGAAGAGCCTACCGCGAAGCAGGTGGCGCCCGGCATGTGGGTGGAACGCGGCAAGCTCATGATAGACAGCCAGACTCTGGCAAGCGATGGGGAGGGACTGTTGGCTCTCTTCGCCCAGGCAGTCCATCTGGATGTGTCTCTGGGCGCAGAAGCGTATCAGTGGGCCAAGAGCCAGGCTCACCAACTTCCCGGAGATTTGGAAGGTACGTCTGCCTTGCGGGATTGGCTTTTTGAGATTATTCGTGAAGAAAATTCCAGGATCAGAACCCTCAGAGCCCTTTACGGTACGGAGGTGCTGTCAGCCCTAATCCCCGAGCTTCGTGAAGTCCATGCTCTGGTCCAACATGACGCCTTTCACCTTCACCCTGTGCACGAGCATCACCTCAGAACGTTCGCCGAGCTCAAGAAACTGTTTCGAGGTGAACATGATGACGACTTTCCGCACGTTCCGGAATGGCTCGAGTCCATAAGAAACAAAGAGGTTCTTTTACTGGCAGGGTTGATTCACGACGTAGGCAAGAGAGGAGGCCACGGCCATGCCCAGAGGGGAGGTGAGATGGCCCTGCTCATCGGAGATCGTCTCGGTGTCAGCACTGAGGAGAGGGAACTTCTCAGCTTCCTGGTGGCCAACCATGTGCTCCTCACCGACAATGCGGCGCGTCGAGATATAGATGATGAGCAGATGCTTCAACATTGTGCCAGTGTCATTGGTTCGGTGGAACGTCTCAGAATGCTCGCCCTCCACTCTTTTGCAGATCTTCGCGCTACTGGTCCTCAGGCCTGGGAATACTGGCAAGACCTGCCCATACTGGAAATCTATCAGTGTCTCTTGCACCGTTTGGAACGGGGAGATCCTGATGTGAGGGCGGTGGCGTCCAGACTCCTCTCTTTAAAACGCGAGGTGGGTGAGTTGCTGGGTGATGAGATGACCAAAGAAGAGCTGGATCAGCACTTCGAGCAGTTCCCCTCCCGTTATCTTCTTTCAGCAACACCCGAGGAGGTGGTGAGCCAATACAGGTTGGAGCGGCAACTGGAAGAGGCGGTTTTGTCCTGGCAGGTGGAAGAAAAGGAATCCATCTGGGAGCTTACCCTGATGAGCCGTCAGCCTCTCGGTTTGCTGGTTAAGGCAGCGGGAACACTCACTTTGAATCAACTGGACATCCGCAAAGCCAAAACCCACACCAAGAAAAACGGTGTCGCTTTCCAGACCTTCGAGGTGGCAGCCCTGAAGCCGGCAATGGAGATTTCTTGGCAGCAGGTGATGGCTGACCTGGAGAAGACCATACAGGGCCGACTCGCACTGGATTACAGGCTTGCTGTGCTTGCCGCCAAGCAAAAAAGAAAAAGCAAGTGGGCACCTGCAAAGCCTGATGAAGTTGTGGTGGACAATCACTCATCCGATCAGTACACCATCATCGAAGTCTATACCACTGACCGCCCGGGCCTGCTTTATTCCATTACCCGCACCATGCTGGATCTGCATTTGCAGGTTTTTCTAGCCAAGATCTCCACCAGGGTGGATCAGGTGGCCGACATCTTCTACGTGCTGACCCAAGAAGGGCAACGGGTTGAGGATCCCGAGCACGCCGAAGAAATCAAAAATGCCTTACTATTTAGTTTGCAATAAATAAAGGGCATAAGGTGCAGGGCACAAGGCGCAAGGTCCAAGGCACAAGGGCGAAAAAGAGAGGAATGGACCACGGAGTCACACGGATGGCCACGGATAAAATATAGAACCACGAAGGGCACGAAGCACACGAAGAGGACTACGAAATAGGGTCGCTTAAGAGTTTAATGAGAAGCCCCTGGTGGCAGAAATCTGCGGGCTTATTTCTACCACCAGGGGCTTCCATTTTGTCCCGATGGATTCCATCGGGACACCCCGCTTTGCGGGGTTACTTAAGCGATCTCTATGTTTGCGAAAGTGAGTCTATGAAACTCGTTTCATGTCTGTGTTTGTCTGCGTGGGTCTGCGGTTAGTTACGCTCAGCCTTGGTCAATTAGGGCTGCAAGGTAGCCGGCGCCAAAGCCGTTGTCGATGTTTACCACGGCTATTCCCGGAGCGCAGGCGTTGAGCATGGCCATCAGTGCGGCCAACCCCTTGAACGAAGCACCATAGCCTACACTGGTGGGCACGGCAACAATTGGCTTCTCCACCATACCGCCCACCACACTGGGCAGTGCTCCTTCCATACCGGCAACCACTACCAGCACGCTGGCCTCCCGCATCTGGTGGAAATGATCTAGAAGGCGATGCAACCCTGCCACGCCTACATCGAAAAGCCGTTCTACCCGACTGCCAATCATTTCCGCAGTGACGGCAGCTTCCTCTGCCACCGGAATATCGGAAGTTCCAGCTGCCAGGACCAGAACGAACCCGCGTCCTTTCTCAGAGACCTCGTGCTGTCGCACGGTCAGGGTTCGGGAGACGTCATCATAAACTGCTGTCTTGATCTGTTTTTGTACGTATTTTGCCTTGGCAGTATCAACCCGGGTCACAAGCACGTTTGTTCCTTGGCTCAACATGGCTTCCATGATCTTTATGATCTGGTCGGCGCTCTTGCCTTCGCCAAAAATCACTTCCGGAAAACCACGTCGTAAAGCACGATGGTGATCCACCCGGGCAAAACCAAGATCCTCGTAGGGCCATGAACGCAAGTTTTCTACGATGGCATCCACATCGGTCTTACCATCTTGCAAAGCTTGCAGCATTTCTCGCAGTTTATCTTCGTTCATATCCTCGCTCCGCGAACTCGATTGACGTATCTCATCAGGAAGTTATTAATCTCGCCCGAGCCCTGCGGGCTCTAGAGCCTCCAGAGCTATGAGCCGATAGTCTCTAGTGAATCGAGAGTATCTCGAATCAGTTCGGCTTGTTTGATTGCTATTTGGTTGCGATCG